>CALMTJ010000385.1 GCA_937872715.1 uncultured Methylobacteriaceae bacterium | reverse complement strand
CGGTGATGTTCTTGACGACGCCGTCGATGACCTGACCCTCTTCGAGGTTGGCCACGAGCTCGGAGCGCTGCTCGGCCCGGCTCTCCTCCAGCACGGTGCGGCGCGACACGACGATGTTGCCGCGGCGGCGGTCCATCTTGAGGATCATGAAGGGCTGCGGCGTGCCCATCAGGGGCGACACGTCGCGGACGGGCCGGATGTCGACCTGCGAGCGCGGCAGGAACGCCACCGCCCCGTCGAGATCGACCGTGTAGCCGCCCTTCACCTGGTTGAAGATGAGGCCGTTGACGCGCTCGTTCGCCTCGAAGGCCTTCTCGAGCTTGACCCAGCTCTCTTCGCGCCGCGCCTTGTCGCGCGAGATGACGGCCTCGCCGAGCGCGTTCTCGACGCGCTCGAGATAGACCTCGACGACGTCGCCGACCTTGATCGGGGTGTCGCCCCGGCCGGGACCGACGAATTCCTTGAGGGCGACCCGCCCTTCCGTCTTCGCGCCGACGTCGATGACGGCGACGTCCTTCTCGATCGCGACGACAGTGCCCTTGACGACCGAGCCCTCCTGGACTTCGGACTTCTCGAAGGATTCCGCGAGCATCGCGGCGAAATCCTCGCGCGCGGACGAGTCCTGCAAAGCTGCTGACATTCTGTCTCCTGGATGCCCTGTTCGGGCGGCGCCGGGTTCGTGTTGCGGTCCGGTCCAGGCCGTCGGCCAGGCCGCGACCCTCCCGCTCGGGATGGGATCGTGGCCGCCGCCTGGTCTCAGGCGGGCCGGCGCGTCGTCGACGGTCGGGAACGTGTCCGGCCGCGCGATCGTCGGCCTGACGGCCGCGATGTAAGCCATGGCGGGCCGTGCGGCAAGACGTTCGGTACTACTCGGCTTCGGTCAAGGCGACCGCCTGGGTGTACAGGGTTGACGGCAGGAGCATCCGGCGGGGTCTCGACCGGCTCAACAGGGAACCGTCACGCTCAATGGGACGTCCTGACGATGGCCAGGACCGCCCCGATGATGACCAGCGTCTGGACGCCGATCACGCCGAACATCCACTTGATGATCTCGGCCTTCGCGTCCGACACAGTCATCGCGATTTTCGCCTCCAGCCGAAGCTCCAGCTCCCGCAGGTCGGCCTTCGTGGCGAGGTCGAACGCATCACGCGTGGACGCGAAGACCCGCGTCACGGCCTCCGCCTGTCGGTCGTCGAAGCCGGCGGCCTTCAGCTCCTTGACGAGTGCGTGGGTGTCGAGCGCGAGCGCGGCCATGGCCGCTATATGCCACGGCCTCCCGCCAGCCGGTAGGGCGTCGTTGCGCGCCCCGCCGCCCGGCTGTTAAGCCGCGTTCGTCGCCTGAAAGCCGGACCGCGTCGCCCATGCCTGCCAAGCCCGTGAAGAAGGTCGTTCTCGCCTATTCGGGCGGGCTCGACACCTCCATCATCCTGAAATGGCTGCAGACCACCTATGGGTGCGAGGTCGTCACCTTCACGGCCGATCTCGGGCAGGGCGAGGAGCTGGAGCCGGCCCGCCGCAAGGCGCAGCTCCTCGGCATCCGGGACGAGAACATCTTCATCGAGGACCTGCGGGAGGAGTTCGTCCGCGACTACGTGTTCCCGATGTTCCGGGCGAACGCGCTCTACGAGGGCGTGTACCTGCTCGGCACCTCCATCGCGCGGCCGCTCATCGCCAAGAAGCAGATCGAGATCGCCGAGAAGGTCGGCGCGGACGCCGTCTCCCACGGCGCCACCGGCAAGGGCAACGACCAGGTCCGTTTCGAGCTCGGCTATTACGCGCTGAAGCCGGACATCACCGTGGTCGCGCCCTGGCGCGAATGGGACCTGCGCTCGCGCGAGCAGCTCATCGACTTCGCCGAGAAGAACCAGATCCCGATCGCCAAGGACAAGCGCGGCGAGGCGCCGTTCTCCGTCGACGCGAACCTCCTGCACGCCTCCTCGGAGGGAAAGGTGCTGGAGGACCCGGCGGTCGAGGTGCCGGATTACGTCTATTCCCGCACGATCTCGCCGGAGGAGGCGCCCGACCGGGCGACCGTGATCCGCATCGGCTTCGAGCGCGGGGACGCGGTGTCGGTCGACGGGGCGAAGCTCTCGCCCGCGACCCTGCTGGCGCGGCTGAACGAGCTCGGCCGCGCCAACGGCATCGGCCGGCTGGACCTCGTCGAGAACCGCTTCGTCGGCATGAAGTCGCGCGGCATGTACGAAACGCCGGGCGGCACGATCCTCCTGCCGGCGCACCGGGCGGTGGAATCGATCACGCTCGACCGCGGCGCCGCGCACCTCAAGGACGAGCTCATGCCGCGCTACGCGGAGCTCATCTACAACGGCTTCTGGTTCTCGCCAGAGCGCGAGATGCTCCAGGCGCTGATCGACAGGTCGCAGGAGATGGTCACGGGCGAGGTGACGCTGAAGCTCTACAAGGGCGGCGTCCACGTGATCGGCCGCACCTCGCCCCATTCGCTCTACGACCAGGACCTCGTCACCTTCGAGGAGGGCGCCGTCGCCTACGACCACCGCGACGCGGCCGGCTTCATCAAGCTGAACGCGCTGAGGCTGAGGACGCTCGCGCAGCGGCGGAAGCGGGACGGCTAGGACGGACTATAGAAGGCAGTCCTGCTCTCATAGCTGAGAGCGTCATCAAAACAGGCCTTAATAGCGCAACAGGATGCGAACGGGAGCTTACGTTCGACTCGGGTCGATCCGCTGTTTCGACCCGCGACCGCTCCCGCCCCGGTCCGCCGGTCAGGCTGGAAAGCGCTGTCGCCGCAGCCTTGTGAGAGGCGGATAAGGCGCCCGCCCGGCTCGTCACCAACCCCGGGGATCGCTACCTCCACGGATCAGCCCAGGGCAGCTTCTGGGGATGCCCAGCGATCCTTCGAAGGTGTCTGCTCACCCGACCGTGAGGGAACGGGCGGCGTCGGCGATTGGTTGGGTCTCCTGCCTCGGCATATCTCGCGTTGGCGGTGCCGAACACCGAAATGGTCCATGATGCTCCAGTCTACAGGCTCGCCACCCCTCTCCAGACGTCTCGTGCTCGGCGGTGCCGTCGGCAGCCTCGTGGCCGCGCCGGCCGTCGTGACGGCTGCGCTGGCGCCCGGCGCCCCGCCTCCCGTGCCGCGGGGTGCGGCCGGGCGACCTATGCCGAAGATGGAGAAGGAGCTGCCGGAGCCGGTCGGCCGGAAGGTCGGCTGGGCGGTGGTCGGGCTCGGGCAGTTCGCGCTGAACCAGATCATCCCGTCCTTCGCGGCGGCGAAGCGCTCGAAGCTCGTGGCGCTCGTATCGGGCAGCCGCGACAAGGCCGAGAGCGTGGCCGAGCGCTACGGCGTGGCCCGGACGCACCTCTACGACTACGCGGCCTTCGACGCGATCCGGGACAATCCCGACATCGATGTCGTGTACGTCATCCTGCCCAACGCACTCCATCCCGAGTTCTCGATCCGGGCCTCCAGGGCCGGCAAGCACGTGATGTGCGAGAAGCCGATGGCGAACTCGCCGGCCGAGTGCGAGGCGATGATCGCCGCCGCGAAGGGGGCGGGCCGCAAGCTGATGATCGGCTACCGGGCGCATTTCGAGCCGCACAACGTGAAGGCGATCGCGCTCCGCAAGTCGGGCGAACTCGGTCGGGTACGGCTCGTCACCAGCGACCACCACCGCCACATCGATCAGTCCGTGCCGGCCGACCAGTGGCGCCTCGTGAAGGCGCTGGCCGGGGGCGGCTCGCTCGTCGATATCGGCATCTACTCGCTGAATGCCGCGCGCTACATGACGGGCGAGGAGCCGGTCGCGGTCGCGGCGCAGGTCTCGACCCCGGCCGACGATCCGCGATTCCGCGAGGTCGAGGACCTCGTCTCGTTCCAGCTTCGCTTCCCGTCGGGTGCCGAGGCGCATCTCTCGTCGTCCTACACGGCGCAGAACATCAAGCGCATCCAGGCTCTCGGCACGAAAGCGAGCGCGGTCCTGGACCCGGCGACCGAATACGAAGGCAACCGCCTCGCGCTCGTGACGGAGACGGGCCGGGAAAAGGTGAAGGTCGAGGAGGCGAGCCAGTTCGCGGCCGAGATGGACCACCTGTCCGAATGCGTGCGGAACGGCGCCGAGCCGATGACGCCGGGCGAAGAGGGCCTGCGGGATGTGCGGCTGATCGGAGCAATCTACGCAGCCGCGGAGGCGCGGCGCTGGCTCGACCTCAATCCGGACGGGTCGCTGGCCGGATAGCGGCCGCCCGCGCGACGGGTCTCATCGGCTGTGCCATGGTCGGCCATGGCCGGCCGCATCGCCTTCATCGTCACGGAAGACTGGTTCTTCGCCTCGCATTTCCTGCCGATGGCCGTCGCGGCGCGCGAGCTCGGGCTCGACG
>CALMTJ010000384.1:19098-19472 GCA_937872715.1 uncultured Methylobacteriaceae bacterium | reverse complement strand
CCTGACGACCCCGCTCTGGAATAGGCGGTCCGTCTTGGCCGGGCTCGGCCCGGCCATCCACGAAGGACGCTGCCGCGAGGGAGCCCTTCGACGTCGCGGCCCCGGACGGACGTGGGTGGCCGGGCCGGGCCCGGCCATGACGAACCGAGTGTCATGGAGGTTCTGTCGAGGGCTCTGAGCATCGACGTCGGCGTGGAGCCGACCTGCCCATATCGGGACTGCAGGCTATTCCTACGCGAGGCCGCCCCGTTCCGCGACGAGGTCGGCGATGGCGGCGGCGCCCGCCTCGCGGTAGCCGGCCAGCACGCCGGCGCGGTCGGCCTCCGGCCGGTTCTGGCTCATCTTCCACTTGCCCTCGATCCGGCCGATCGGGG
>CALMTJ010000384.1:17608-19088 GCA_937872715.1 uncultured Methylobacteriaceae bacterium | reverse complement strand
GGAACTGGTCCGGGGCATCCACATGCTCTCTGTCGGCCATGTCGGCGCCGGCGAAGAGGTCATGGTCGCGACCACCTGGGCGCAACCGCTCAGCGCGATGGAAGGAACCGTCGGGATCTCGATCCCGACGATCGCCCGGAGCTGGGCGGCCACGAAGGGCGCGGGCGCGTCGTCGACCGCCCACGGGGCAGGCCGCGAACCTTCTTTCGCGTGCGTCAGGACATCGATCTGGGCGCGCAGCCAGTCCGGATCGTGGACCACCGACGGCCGTCCCCAGGCATGGACGGTGGCGTAGTTCCAGGTCGGCACGACCTTCCCGGTCTCGCGCTTGGTCGCGTACCAGGACGGGGTGACGTAATCCTGCGGCCCCTGGAACACGACGAGGCACTCGGCCCCGCCTTCGAGCTCCCGCCATTGCTCGTTGCCGCGTGCCACGTGGCAGCGCAGCGTCCCGAGCCCCGACGCGTCCGCGTCCAGCGTGAACGGGACCGGGTTCGCCAGGAGCCCGCCCGGCCCGGAGCTGATCAGGATGCCCAGCGGGTGCGCCCGGATCAGCCCGTGCTGGACGGGGAGGCGATCCTCGCGGAAATGGGCGGGCTGGTACATGCTGCGACACTAACACGGATTCGGCCGGCCGCTGTTGCCTCGCGGGTCGGGGCGTCACATCTAGGCGTGAGCGCCCGCCGGGCGACGAACGCGGGAGAGACGATCATGGCGGGACCGAGCAGGTTCATGGACGACGTCGCCCGGCTGGTGACGGACGCGACGGGCGCCGCGCAGGGCATGCGGCGCGAGGTCGAGACGATGGTCAAGACGCAGATCGAGCGCCTGCTCCGCGACATGGACGTCGCCACCCGCGAGGAGGTCGAGGTGCTGCGCGACCGGGTGGCGGCCCTCCATTCGGAGAACGAGGTCTTGCGCGGGCGCGTCGCCGCCCTCGAAGGCAAGCCCCCAGCCGCGGGCACCTCGGCGGGGCTGGAATCCGGGTTCGCCTAGAGCCGCCCATCCCCCGCTCCTCGTCTTGAGGTGCGGGGCGACGCGGAGCCTCGAAGGACGCACGACGGTGACGCGTGCTTCGAGGGTGCCCTCAGGCCGCCACCTCGGCATGAGGTAGGTGGTGGAAGGGGTGCTCTCCTGGGTCGGCTACCCCCTCCGCCCGTAGCGTTCCTTCAGCACGCCGTACACGGCACGGGCGCCCTGCACCTCGCCGCCTTCCGGCCGGCCCGGCCGGGCGGAGGGCGTCCAGCCGTAGATGTCGAGGTGGAGATAGGCGGCCGCCTTCTCGACGAAGCGCGACAGGAATAGCGCGGCCGTGACGGAGCCCGCGAGGCCTCCCGCCGACACGTTGTTCGTGTCGGCGATCTTGGATTCGAGCAGCTTGCCGTAGGGCCGCCAGAGCGGCATCCGCCAGACGGGATCGTTGGCGGCCGCGCCGATCCGGGCGAGGTCGGCCGCGAGCCGGTCGTCGTCCGTATAGGCC
>CALMTJ010000384.1:14101-17598 GCA_937872715.1 uncultured Methylobacteriaceae bacterium | reverse complement strand
GTATAGGCCGGCGGCAGGTCCGGGCCGAGCGCCACCCGGGCGGCCCCCGTGAGCGTCGCGAAATCGACGAGGAGCTCCGGCGCCTCCTCGTCCGCGAGCGCGAGCGCGTCGGCGAGGATCAGCCGGCCTTCGGCATCCGTGTTGCCGATCTCGACCGTCAGCCCCTTGCGGCTCGGCAGCACGTCGCCCGGCCGGAAGGAGGCGGCCGAGACCGCGTTCTCCACGGCCGGGATCAGCACCCGAAGGCGGATATCGATCCCGGCGCCCATGACCATGTCGGCGAGCGCGAGCGCGGCCGCCGCTCCGCCCATGTCCTTCTTCATCAGGAGCATGGCGGCCGAAGGCTTGATGTCGAGCCCGCCCGTGTCGAAGGCGACGCCCTTTCCGACGGCCGTCACGCGGGGCGCGTCCTCGCGGCCCCAGGTCAGGTCGATCAGCCGCGGTGCCCTGTCGGCCGCGCGGCCGACCGCGTGTATCATCGGCAGGCCGGCGGCGAGCAGGTCGTCGCCGAGCGTGACCGCGATCGCGGCGCCGTGGCGGTTCGCGAGACGGCGTGCCGCCTCCTCGATCCCGTCCGGGCCGAGGTCGTTCGCGGGCGTGTTGACGAGGTCGCGGCCGAGCCGCACGGCATCCGCGATGCGGCCGATCTCCGGGCCGTCCACTCCCGGCGGCAGGGCGAGCCTCACCTCCCGGGCCGGCCGGTCGCGATAGCGGTCGAACCGGTAGGATCCGAGCGCGAAGGCGAGCGCGGCGAGCGCCGGGTCGCCGGGCTCGTCCGCGAAGGCGTAGGTCCCGGGCGGCAGGAGGCCCGGCAGCGCTCCGGCCCAGAACGGATCGGCGCCGGCCAATCCGTTCGCCGCGACGCCGAACAGCACCGTCCCGAGCCCTCCGGACGGGCCTGGCAGGAGGGCGAGCGCCCCCGGCTTCGCGTCGAAACCGATCGCGTCCGCGAAGGCCTTCGCGCCCGGGTCGAGCGACGCGGAGAGCAGGCGCCATGTCTCGGCCGCGACGAGCCGGACCGGCACGGCGCCGTCCCGGGACGGCGCGAAGGCGGGGTGGAGCATGGGCGTCCCGGGCGGCTTAACGCCTCGTTAGGGTTAACGAATTACCGACGGGCATCGGCCGTCCGGGACCAGTGTCATGCCGCCACACCTGCCGCAACCGAGACGCCTCCTCCGGGCCGCTCTCGCGGTCGCGTCCGTGGCGCTCGGGCTCGGCGGCTGCATGAGCCGGCAGGAGACGACGGGGTCGATCGCGACGGGGGCCGTGGCGCAGGCGTCGCTCCGCGAGACGGCCGAGGCGCTGGGCAAGCGCTACGATGCCAGTCCCGGCGAGGCGCGGGTCTCCGTCGAATACGCGTCCGTGCTCCGCTCGCTTGGTCAGAAGGCCCAGGCGGTCGCGGTGCTGCAGCAGGCCGCGATCCGCAACCCGAAGGAGCTCTGGGTGCTGGCCGCCTACGGCAAGGCCCTGGCGGATGACGGCAAGCTCAGGGACGCTCAGGGCGTCCTGGAGCGCGCCCACCTGCCGGACCGGCCGGATTGGCGCATCCTCAACGTGCAAGGCGCGGTCGCGGACCAGCTCGGCGAGTTCGACGCCGCGCAGCGCTATTACGAGGCGGCGCTCCGTCTCGCCCCGGGCGAACCGTCCGTCCTGTCCAACCAGGGCCTGTCCTACGCGCTCGCCAAGCGCCTGCCGCAGGCCGAGGCGATCCTCCGCCAGGCCGCCAACGACCCTCGCGCGGACGGCCGCGTGCGGCAGAACCTCGCGCTCGTACTGGGGCTCGAGGGCCGCCTCGCAGACGCGGAAGCCGTCCTCAGGCGCGACCTCCCGCCCGCGGAGGCCGCCACCGCCATGACGTCCATCCGCCGGATGGTCAGCCAGCCGAACAGCTGGAAGGCGCTCAGGCAATCCGCCGAGAAGAATCCGACCAGGTCGGACGCGCCCGGGAGCGCGACCTAGAGCGCTCCCGGGCGGGATTGAGCGGCCGGTCCGCACTCAGCCGGCTTACCGGCCTGCACGGAGGCCGGACCGGGCTGCGCTCATACCGCCCTCCGATCCATCCTCTTCATCCCCGACGAGAACATCGCGGATGAAGAAGGCCGCCAGGGCCGGGACAGTGATGATCAGGAGAAGAGCCGACCACAGGATTATGAGAGCCCCGTAAGTCACGACATCGGCCAAGGACGGGATCGTATTCGGAAGGCGCGGGAGCGCCGACGACCATTGTGATGCGACCATCGCGAACATCGTATCTCGGCTCACGGGAGGTGAACCCGCGATCCTGGTTGCGGTTCCTGCACGGGCCAGGGCGGCAGGCGTCGGGCGGCCCGATCCGGGACGCCGTCACCCGCGCCGTCATGGCCGGCTTGGCCCGGCCACCCAAGAAGGACGCTGCCGCCGCGCGAGCCTTCGACGTCACGGCCGCGGGCCGGCGTGGATGGCCGGGCCGAGCCCGGCCAAGACGACCGTCAGGATTGGGCCCTCGGACCGGGGGAGCGTGGCGCGGCCGGACCTGCCCGCGCGGTCACCCGTCCGGAGCGTGTGCCGCCACGACGCCCCGCACCGCGCGCCTCCAGCCCGCGAGTTTTCGGGCCCTTTCCTCGGCCCCCATGGCGGCCGTGAACCGGCGCTCCAGCCGCCAGGCATCGGCGAAGCGGTCCGGCTCCGGGAGAAGCCCGGCTTCCAGCCCGGCCAGGTATGCGGCCCCGAGCGCCGTCGTCTCGCGGATCTCCGGCCGGTCGACCGGCGCGTCGAGGAGGTCCGCCAGGCGCTGCATGGTCCAGTCGGAGGCCGTCATGCCGCCGTCGACGCGCAGCACGGTCCGGCGCCCGGCGCCCTCCGGCCAATCCGCCCGCATCGCCCGGAGGAGATCGGCCGTCTGGAAGCAGACGCTGTCCAAGGCCGCGCGCGCGAGCTCCGCCGGTCCGGTGCCGCGGGTCAGGCCGAAGATCGCGCCCCGGAGATCGGGATTCCAATGCGGCGCGCCGAGCCCCACGAAGGCCGGGACCAGCACGACCTCCTGCGCCGGATCGGCCGAGGCCGCGAGCCGGCCCGTCTCGGCCGCGTCCGCCAGGAGGCCGAGCCCATCCCGCAGCCATTGCACGGCGGCGCCCGCCACGAAGATCGAGCCTTCCAGCGCGTAGCTCCGCCGGCCGCGGAGCTGGGACGCGACGGTGGTGAGGAGACGGTTGGTCGAGGCGATCGGCGTCTCGCCCGTGTGGAGGAGGGCGAAGCACCCCGTGCCGTAGGTCGATTTCACCATACCGGGCGAGAAGCAGGCCTGCCCGATCGTGGCGGCCTGCTGGTCGCCCGCGATCCCGCAGATCGCGATCGGGCCGCCGAACAGCCCGGGCAGCGTCGTCCCGAAGCGGCCGGAGGAATCGCGCACCTCCGGCAGCATGGCGCGCGGGACGCCGAACAGGGCGAGGAGCCCATCGTCCCAGGCGCCGCGCCGGATGTCGTACAGCATCGTCCGGGAGGCGTTGGTGGCGTCCGTG
>CALMTJ010000384.1:0-14091 GCA_937872715.1 uncultured Methylobacteriaceae bacterium | reverse complement strand
GCCAGGATGGCGGCGAGCTTGGTGGCCGAGAAATAGGGGTCGATCAGGAGGCCGGTCAGGGCCGCCACGGCCGGCTCGTGCCCCTCCGCCTTCAGCCGCCCGCACAGGGCGGCCGTGCGCCGGTCCTGCCACACGATCGCCCGCCCGACGGCGTCGCCCGTCCGGCGGTCCCAGACGATCGCCGTCTCGCGCTGGTTCGCGATCCCGATGGCCGCGACGTCGGCGGCCCGGGCGCCCGCACCCGCCATGGCCTCCCGGCAGGTCTCGACCGTGCTCGTCCACAGGTCTTCCGGCTCGTGCTCCACCCATCCGGGCACCGGGAAGTGCTGCGGGAACTCACGCTGCGAGACGGCCGCCACGGCCGTGTCCGGCCGGAACAGGATCGCCCGGCTCGAGGTGGTGCCCTGGTCGATGGCGAGTATGTAAGGCATCCGGCTCCCTCCCCGCGCCGGTTGATCCGGGGGCGGGCGTGCCGTCAACCGGCCACAAGTCTCCGGCACAGCGGCCCGCCCTCGCCTTCCCGCGCCCGGGGCGAGGGTCTATGGGCGAGGGTCACGGGTCCGCGTCGCACCCGGAGGCCCGTGCCCGTCCCGCCGACCGGAGTTCGCGTGAAGCCCGACCCGTCATCGCTCCCGGCCGGCAGGACCGGCCGCCAGGTCTTCCTTTTCCTTCAGGGCCCGATCACGCCCTGGTTCGCGGAGGTGGCGGACGCGCTGGAGAAGCTCGGCCATCGCTGCCTGCGGGTGAACCTGTGCTTCGGCGACCGGCTGTTCTGGCGCCGGGGCGGAGCCGTCAACTACACCGGCTCGAACGAGGATTGGCCGGCCTTCGTGGCCGACCTGCTCGACCGGGAGGCCGTCACGGACGTCGTCCTGCTGGGCGAGCAGCGCTTCTACCACAAGGTCGCCATCGCGGCCGCGAAGGCCCGCGGCGTCAAGGTGACCGTCACCGATTTCGGCTACCTGCGGCCGGACTGGATCACGCTCGAGCGCGACGGCATGTCCGGCGAGAGCTGCTTCCCGCGCGACCCGGACACGATCATGGATCTCGGCCGGCGGGCGCCCGAGCCCGACCTCGTCCAGCGCTACACGGACAGCTTCCGCACCCAGGCAGTCTGGGACATGCTCTACCACCTGTCGAGCTCGCTCCTCTGGTTCACCCATCCGGGCTACCGGTCGCATCAGGTGCACCACCCGGCGCTCGTTTATCTCGGGACGGGGCTCCATATCCTCCAGGCCCGTCGCAACGGCCCGGCCGCCGACCGCGCCATCGAGGCGGTCAGGGAGGCGGGCACGCCGTATTACGTGTTCCCCCTCCAGATGGAGAACGACTTCCAGCTCCGCGCCTATTCGCCGTTCCCGGACCTGAAGACGCCGATCCACAAGGTGATACGGTCCTTCGCGGCCCACGCCCCGGCTGGGTCGCGGCTGCTCATCAAGGTGCATCCGCTGGATCCCGGGCTCCGCAACTGGGGCCGGGTGGTGCGGCGCTCCGCCAGGCGCTGGGGGGTCGCCGACCGGATCGACTACCTGGACGGCGGCAATCTCGGGCGTCTGCTCGAGGCGGCGGAGGGGGTCGTCACCGTGAACAGCACCGTCGGCATCTGGGCGCTCCGGGTCGGCCGCCCGGTCATGACGCTCGGGGCGGCCGTCTACGACATCCCGGGCCTGACCTATCAGGGCGAGCTCGACCGGTTCTGGACGGAGGCCGTGCCGGCCCGGCCCGAGCTGTGGGAGGCCTTCGTCAGGACCATGGCGGCCCATATCCAGATCAGGGGCGTCTACTACAAGCGCGAGGGACGCGAGGCCGCCGTCCAGGCCGCCGCCCGCAAGCTCGACGTCGCCAACGGCGACTGGCTCGAATACCGCTCCTGGTCCGTCCCCAAGGTCGCCGGATCCGACAAGCGCCGCCGCCGCCCGGAGGTGCTCCAGGAGGCGTAGGTGCGCGGGGCCTACCCCGTCCGCCGGAGGAGCTTCCGCCAGATCACGGACCAGGCCTCCTTCAGGCCTGCCTCCAGCGTCGGCTCGCGGCGGGTGAGGTCCGGGTCGCCCTCCGCCAGGCGATCGACCAGGACCTCCGGCGAGCAGGGGAGCCCCGAGCGGGGCTCGATGTAGCGGGGATAAAGGATCAGGGCGCCAGCCACGAGCTCGTCGAGGGTGAGCCTTCGGGTGCGGCGCGGGGAGCCGGGATCCTGCGTCAGCCCCCAGCCCGCGTAGAAGGGCACGCCGTGGGTCGTCACGGCCTTGCCGCGCAGCAGGGCCTCGAACCCCATCAGCGACGTCATGACCTCGACGCTGTCGGCCGCCTCGATCGCGTCCGGGGCGGAAACGCCGTGCAGGACGATGTCGGCGTAATCGGCGAGTTCGTCCGGCGGGACGCGGCCCGGCCGGAGGCCCGCCTCCACGTCCGGGTGGGGCTTGTAGGCGATCACGGCGCCGGGGTTGCGTTCGCGGACGCGTCGCAGCAGGGCGGCGTTGCCGTCCACGCTCGGCAGGCCGAGCCGGATGGAGGCGTCGTTCTCGACCTGCCCGGCGACCAGCACGACCGGGCCGTGCTTCGGAATCACCGGCAGCGGCGCCGCGCCGACATTGTACTTGCTGACCCGCGACCGGACGATCGCGGCCCGGAGCCGGGCCGCCCGCGCGAGCAGGTCCGGCGGGAACGAGGCCGTTTCGAGCAGCGTCTCCAAGTCGCTCGGGCGGGTCGCGTCGTAGTAGACGCCCGTCGAATCGAGCACGTAGGAGGCGCCCGGGCGAAGACCCACGCCGAGCCCGATCGAACGGAGGAAGCCGTCCTCCATCAGCCGGAGCGGCACGCCCGCCTCCCGGCAGGCCTCCTCCGTCCCGGCCGGCATCCGGCTCGCCCAGGCGACGACCCGGCCCATCCCCCGCATGAGCGCCGGCGACACGGTCCGGGCGTCCGACAGGACCGGCCGGAAGCCCGGCGCCGACAGCGTGGCGGTCGCGGACCTGACCTTCCAGCGGGCGAAGCCCAGCCCGAGGGTCGACACGGCGTTCTCCCGGTCGCGCTCCGTCACCACCGTCAGGATGCCGAGCGCCTCCTCGAAGGAGCAGGGCGTGCCGTCATAAGGATCGAAATAGCGGGAGTAGACCAGGAAGGCGGCGGCGAAGACGTCGACCGGATCGCGCTTCCGCGTCCGGCGCCACAGGGTCAGCCGGTCGTCCGTGAAGCCCCAGCCGGCGTAGAACGGCACGCCGAAGCATGTCACCGGCACACCGGCCAGGGCCGCCTCGAAACCGACGAAGCTCGACACGGTGTAGAGGCGGCCGCAGCTTTCGACCAGCGTGTGCGCCGCCACGGGATCGGTCAGGACCGGGACGCCGCGCCGCGACGCCAGCCTCTCGAGATGTCCCTCGCCGGCCTTCCAGGATGCCGGGTCGGCCACGACCACGACGGCGGCGCCCGGGTTCTCGGACGATGCCGCGTGCAGCATCGCCTCGAAACGGGCCGGCCCGGCGAGGTCGAAGCCGACGCCGCGGTCGCTCCGCGGCTGATCCACCACGGCGACGACCGGGGAGCGCTGCCCCCCCTCCGGCACCGTCCGCCGCAAGGCGGCCACGAAGGGGAGACGGCGCGGGTCGTTGTCGAGCGACAATCCGAGCCGCCGCATGACGGCGATCCCGGCTTCGGCGCGGGCGAGGAGCTCCGGCGTTTCCCAGCCGCCGTCCTCCAGCAGCGCTTCCAGCGTGGAGGCGGTCGTCGCGTCGTTGTAGATGCCGAGCTCGTCCACGACGTAGCTCAGCGCGCGCTCGCCCCGCCCGCCGGGCAGGCGCAGGAAGCCCTCCTCCCAGCGGTCGCTGCGCTTGAGATGCCGGGAGGTGGGCTCGCTCGCCAGCCTGACGCGGCGCCGGCTCTCCGTATCCGGCGGGATCAGGTCGGGGCGACCCTCCGAGAGCCTGCGCTTCAGCTTGCCTGCCGTCACGTTCCTGCCCTGCCGGACCGTCCCGGCCACGTCCCCGGCGGACGCGGCAGAGACCTATCTGGAGGGGCAAGCGGGCGTCAACGCGGCACGTCCCCGGCCGGGCGCGGCGCGTGGGGACGGTTGGCGAATGGTGGGCGCGACAGGGATCGAACCTGTGACCACTGCGATGTCAACACAGTGCTCTACCGCTGAGCTACGCGCCCGCCGGCGGCGTCTCCGCCGCGTGGGGCGTCTTAGAGAGGAAGGCGCCCGCGTGCAAGAACCGGCTCGCCGCGAACGGGAACGGCGCGGGGATGACCCGCGCCGCCAGGACGCCGAAGGAAACCGCCGGCTCGATGTTCGGAAAGCTCAGTATTTGCGGATGAGCGGCGGCGGCTCGATCGGACCGAAATCGCCGAACATGTAGCGGATGCCGAACTTGAAATCATGCGATTCGACGTCGCGGAACGTGGTCGGGTTGTAGACGCCGTTGAAGCCCGCATAGGTGATCAGGTCGCCCGAGCGCGCCTCGCCGAGATGGAGATAGCGATAGGCGAACTCGACGGAGACGTTCGGGTTGATCGCGTAGGCGACGCCCGCATGGACGGCCCAGGCGAGATTGTCGCGGGACTGCTCGCGGGCGAACGCGACCGTGCCGGTCTGGTTGTTCAGGTCGAGGTAGTTATGGACGGTGTTGTGGGCGAAGCCGACGCCCGCTCCGACGAAGGGCGTGAAGCCGTACCAGGTGCCGAGATCCACGTAGAGGTTGGCGAGGCCGACCCACTCGGATTTGGAGGCCGTGATCACGTTGGAGCCGAAACCGTCCGGCAGGGTCGGGTCGACGTAGCGGTCGAATCCGTGGAAATTGGCCCGCGACCGGTACTCGCCGGTGAGGTCGGCCCGGATCCAGTTGTTGAACTTGTAACCGACGCCGATGCCGCCGAACGGCGACGCGTCGAAGCCGCGCTGCACGATCTGCACGTCCGCCCCGAGGACATTGTCGTAGCGCGAGGTGTGCTGGTTAGTGAAACCGATATCGCCGCGCAGGTACCAGCCGCCACCTTCGAACTCGAACGGCTCAGGCATGATGGGGGGAGGCAGGAGGTCGGCCGCCTGCGACGTCACCGACGTCGCCGCAACGGCCAGAAACCCCGCCATCGCGGCGTAGACTTTCAAGCTGCCCATGGGAGGGTCCCTTCGTTTTTTGGCGGTCGTGGGGGACGCGCCCAAAGTTGAACGAGGGCAACCTTGCATCCGGAAGTTAAGAGCGACTTAACCCTAACCGTTAACCGTGAGAGACCTGTCGCGAGCAGGCGGGCGTTGCATTCGTGCAACAGTGTCGCAACGGGTGACGTGGCAGCGGCGCCGCGGATTCGCTAAGACCGCGGCATGAGCTTCTCCGCGGCCGAGATCGCGCGCTACGCCCGCCACATCGTGCTCCGGGATGTCGGCGGACCCGGACAGGCGAGGCTCAAGGCCGCCCGGGTTCTCGTCGTGGGAGCGGGCGGGCTCGGCTCACCCCTGATCCAGTACCTGGCGGCCGCCGGGATCGGCACGGTCGGGATCGTCGACGACGACCGCGTGTCCCTGTCGAACCTCCAGCGGCAGGTGCTGCACGGGACGGCGGATCTCGGGCGGCCCAAGACGGACAGCGCAGGCGAGGCGGTGGCGCGCCTGAACCCGCATGTCGCGGTGGAGCCGCACCCCGTCCGGATCGGGCCGGGGAACGTCCGCGAACTGCTGCGCGACTACGACGTGGTGGCGGACGGCTCGGACAATTTCGCGACGCGCTACTGCGTCTCGGACGCCTGTTTCCGCGCGGGGAAGCCGCTCGTGACGGGCGCGCTCGGTCCGTTCGACGCCTCCCTCACCACCATCCGGGCGCACGAGACGGGGCCGGACGGGCAGCCGAACCCTACCTACCGGTGCCTGTTCCCCGAGGCGCCCCCGGCCGGCACCGTCCCGACCTGCCAGGAGGCCGGCGTGCTCGGCGCGCTGGCGGGCCTGCTCGGCTGCGCGATGGCGCTGGAGGTCATCCGGGAGATCGTCGGGTTCGGCACGGGCCTCGTCGGCCGGCTGCTGATGGTGGACGCGCTGTCCTGGCGATTCGAGACCCTGCGCTACGGCTGGGACGAGACGAACCCGCTGAACGGGTCAGGCGGCCGCGAGGCCGGTCAGGACCCGGCGGGACCGCCCGAGTAGAGCGCCGCGTTCCGCTCGCGCAGGACGTTCTTCTGCACCTTGCCCATCGCGTTGCGGGGCAGGTCGTCGACGAAGAGGACCCGTTTCGGCAGCTTGAACTTCGCCAACCGCCCGTCCAGCGAGGCCGCGACGGCGGCCTCGTCGATGCTGGACCCGGGCTCCCGCACCACGATCGCGGTCACGCCCTCCCCGAAATCGGGATGCGGGACGCCGATCACGGCGCTTTCCACGACGCCCGGCACGAGGTCGATCTCCGTCTCGATCTCCTTCGGGTAGACGTTGAACCCGCCCGTGATGATGGCCCCGCACCTCGATCATGCCGACCTCGCCCGGGGCGAGTTCCTCCTCCGTCTCGGGATCGGTCACCCGGATCTCGACATCGGGCAGCGGCATCCCGACGGTGCCGGCGATGCGGTCGCCCTCGTAGGGATTAGACGCGTTCATCCCCGTCTCGGTCATGCCGTAGCGCTCGAGGATGGCGTGGCCGGTCCTCTCGCGCCATTCGCGGTGCGTCTCGGCCAGGAGCGGGGCCGAGCCGGACACGAAGAGCCGCATGTGGCGGGCGGCCTCGCGGTCGAGGCCGCGGTGCTGGAGGAGCCGCGTGTAGAAGGTCGGCACGCCCATCATCACGGTGGCCCGTCCCATCAGCGACAGCACCTCTTCGGCGTCGAAGCGCGGGCAGAACAGCATGGAAGCGTCGGACATCATGGCCACGTTCGAGGCCACGAACAGGCCGTGCACATGGTAGATCGGCAGCGCGTGGATCAGCACGTCCGCGGACGTGAAGCGCCAAAGCTCCCGGAGCGTGAGCGCGTTCGACACGAGGTTGCCGTGGGTCAGCATGGCGCCCTTGGAACGCCCCGTCGTGCCGGAGGTGTAGAGGATGGCGGCGAGATCGTCCGCCTCCAGCACGGCCGTCGGGAAGGCGTGCGACTGCATCGCGGCGACATCGGCGATCGTGCCCTCCCCGGCCCGGTCGAGCGTGTCGACCGCCGCGCCGCGTCCCTCCGCCAGGCCCGCGATGCCGTCCCGCTTCCCCGGATCGCAGACGACGAGCTTCGGCTCCGCATCGCCCAGGAAATAGTCCATCTCGGCCAGCGTGTAGGCCGTGTTCAGCGGCAGGTACACGGCGCCGGCCCGCAGGCAGGCGAGGTACAGGATCAGCGCCTCGACCGATTTCTCGACCTGCACGGCCACCCGGTCGCCCGCCACGACGCCGCGCGCCAGGATCGCGTTCGCGAGGCGGCCAGATTCGAGGATGACCTCCTCGTAGGTGTGACGCCGGCCCTCCGGGGTCTCGATAGCGACGCGGGACGTGTCGGCGACCGCGTCCGAGACGTGCTGAAACAGGTTCGCGTTCATCTGGCCTATGCGAGCTCGCGCGTCGGCTGGTCCTGCCGGACCAGCTTGCGGATGGCGGGGGAGGCGATCACCTCCTTCTTCTCCGCATAGGCTTCATGGTTCCGCTCGATATCCTCGAGGTCGTAGCAGTAATTCACCATCAACCCGTGTGATTGACGCAGGCCCTTGGGCGAGAGATCGCCCCGCGGGTTCAGCTTCTCGAGCCGCGCGCCGTTGCCGAGGTGGAACCGCGCCACCGAATCGATCGGCCGCTCGTTCGCGTTCTTCGCCCGGAGGAAGTAGGTCGCGGCCGCCGAGCACAAGGCGCGGCGCAGCGGCTCCGAATCGCTCCCCGGGGCGGCTTCGAGCTGCGAGAGCCCGTCCAGCGTCGCACGGTCCAGCAGGGCGGGCGCCTTCATCTCGCCCGTCAGCCAAGCGGCGAAGCCCGGCACGGGCGAGAGCGTCACGAAGGTCCGCAGGCCCGGGAGATCGCGCTTCAGGTCCTCGGCCACCTGCTTGATCAGGAAATGGCCGAAGGACACGCCCGCGAGCCCGGCCTGCGTGTTGGAGATGGAATAGAACACGGCCGTCGCCGCGTCGCGCGCCCGCATCGGCACGCGGTCCGGGCTCAGGAGGGGCGCGATGGCGCCCGGCATCTCGCCCGTCAGCGCCACCTCCACGAAGATCAGCGGCTCGTCCACGAGCTGCGGGTGGAAGAAGGCGAAGCAGCGCCGGTCGTCCGGCTCGAGGCGGTTGCGGAGGTCCGCCCAGCCGTCGATCGCGTGAACGGCCTCGTACCGGATGATCTTGTCCAGGATATGCGCCGGGGTCGACCAGTCGATCGGCCGCATCTGGAGGAAGCCCCGGTTGAACCACGACGCGAAGAGGTGGACGAAATCGGCGTCGAGCGGCTTCAGGTCCGGCCGCGACGGCAGGTGCTTCAGGAGTTCGGCCCGCATGCGGACGAGAGCCGCCGTGCCGCCCTGCGCCACGTTGAGGCGGCGGAACAGCTCCTGCCGGCGCGATTCGGCGGCCTCGTGCAGGCGCGCGATCGTCTCCGGCCCGGGCTTCGCCCCGTATTCCGCGACCGCCCGGTCGAGCGCCGCCCGGTCCGGGCCGAAACGGTCGGCGAGCGACGTCAGGAAGGACAGCCGCGTCGCGAGGGGCGCCGTCTCGTAGCCGTCGAGGAGCGCGGTCGCGAGCGCCACGCCGGAGGCCTCGCCGCGGCGAGACAGGAGGGCGTCCGCGATCTCGGCGAGGTCCCCCGTCCGGACCGCCTCGCGCGACCGGCCGAGGAGCGATCGCCCGCGATCGCCCAGCGTGTGCAGGAGATCGTTGAACGAGAAGGCCGCCATCGGACCCCTTTATACGGGCTCGGCCCGCTGGCCGCTACACTTATCGGGTCGGGGCGCCCATCAGGACGTTCGGCACTCCCGTCGCGATCCCGGGAAGGAAACACAGCACCACCACCGCTGCCGCCATCAGCCCGACGAACGGCAAGGTGCCCCACATCACGTCCTTCAGCGGGATGTCGGGCGCGATGTTGCGGATGACGAAGATGTTGAGCCCGACCGGCGGGTGGATGAGGCCCATCTCCATCACGATAGTCATGACGATGCCGAACCAGACGAGGTCGAAACCTGCCGCCCGCAGCGGCGGCAGGATGATCGGGGCCGTCATCAGGATGATGGAGACGGGCGGCAGGAAGAAGCCCAGGACCACGACCAGCAACAGGATCGCGGCGAGCAGGAGCCAGGGCGAAAGGTGCAGGGACACGATGAACTGCGCCGCCGCCTGGCTGATCTGCAGGTAGCTCATCACGTAGGAGTAGAGGAGCGACATGCCGATGATCAGCATCAGCATGGTGGATTCCCGCAACGTCGCGGTGAGGATCGGCTCGAGGTCGCGCGGCTTCCATACGCCGTAGATGACCGCGATGAGGGCGATCGCCATCACCGCCCCGAGCCCGGCCGTCTCGGACGGCGTGGCGAAGCCGCCGTAGAGCGCCGCCATCACGCCCGTCAGCAGGATCACGAAGGGGAGGACGCGCGGCAGCGCGGAGACGCGCTGGCGGAACGTGAAGGTTTCCTCGCTGAGGAGCTCGGAGCGCGCGCCGCCGCCCGCGAAGGCGGCCCGGGCGCGGGTCGTCTCCTGGCGGTAGCGCAGGACCGCGTAGCCGGCGAAGAGCACGACCAGCAGGAGCCCCGGCCCGATGCCGGCCAGGAACAGCCGCCCGAGCGACTGCTCGGCCGCGACCGCGTACAGGATCATCGTGATGGAGGGCGGCAGGAGGATGCCGAGCGTTCCGCCCGCCGCGATGATCCCGGCCGCGAAGCCGCCCGGATAGCCGCGCTTCCTCATCTCCGGGATGCCGGCCGAGCCGATCGCCGAGCAGGTGGCCGGAGAGGATCCCGCCATGGCGGCGAACATCGCGCAGGCGAAGACGTTGGCGATGCCGAGCCCGCCCGGCACGCGGTACAGCCAGGCATGGATCGCGGAATACAGGTCCTGCCCGGCCCGCGACTTCCCGATCGCCGCCCCCTTCAGGATGAAGAGCGGGATCGACAGGAGGGTGATGGAGGCGAGCTCCTCGTACACGTTCTGCGAGACGGTATCGAGCGAGGCGCCCGGCATGAACACGAACATGAACACGACCGCGACCGCGCCCAGCGCGAACGCGATCGGCATGCCGGAGAACATGGCCGCGAAGGTCGCGCCCCCATACATGAGCCCGACGGCCAGCGTGCTCATGGCCGCGCCTTCCCGGTCAGGTAGGAGATGATCTGCAGCGCGATCTGGACCGACACGAGCGTCATGCCGGTCGCCATGGTGGAATAGGGGATCCAGAGCGGCGGCCCCCAGGTGGAGGACGACGTCTGACCGTCCGCCCACGCCTCGTGGAACAGGGTCCAGGACTTCCAGGCGAAGAAGCAGCAGAAGGCGAGGCTCGCGACATCGACGGTGACGAAGCGGATGCGGTTCGCCCAAGGCGGAAGGACCTCGACCAGGGCCTCGATCCCGACATGGCCGCGTCTCGACTGGACATGGGCAGCGGACAGGAACGTCGCGCCGACGATCAGGAACACGGCGGCCTCGTCCTGCCAGTACGTCGCCTCGTGGAAGAGGTAGCGGACCGCGACGCTGTGGGTGAGGACGAGGCTCGCCAGCACCAGGGCCAGCGCGCAGAACGTGGTCAGGACGCGGTTAAGCCCGTCGATCGCGCGGCCGATCGTACCGACGAGCGGGTTCTCGGCGACGTCGACATGCGCCCGGGCCGCGAGGGCCTCGGGCTCCGAAACCAATGTCGCGCTACGTTGTCCGGTCGGATCAGGCGCCGACCGCCTCGGCGAGCTTCATCAGCTCGGCGCAGCTCGCGCTCTTGGACGCGTAATCCTTCCAGGCCGTTTCCCGGGCGATCGCCCGCCACTTCTCGATGACCGCGTCGTCGAGGTCGTGCGTCTTGGCGCCAGCCTTCGTGAAGACCTCCGCGACCTTGTCGTCGTCAGTCTTCGCGCCCTTGGTGCCGAACGCCTCGAGCTCCTCGCCCAGCGCCATCAGGAGATCCTGCTCGCCCTTGGCCAGGCTGTCGAAGATCGCTTTCGACATCATCAGCGGCTCGCACATGAACCAGTAGGATCTGCCGCGACCGGTGGTGAGATGCTTCGACAGCTCCTCCAGCCGGAAGGAGATCAGGCTCGTGGAGGAGGTCAGGATGGCATCCGCCGCGCCCGTCTGCATGGCGGCGTAGGATTCGTTCGACGGGATGGACAGGACGGCGGCGCCCGCCTTCTGGAACATCAGGTCCATCTCGCGCGACCCCCCGCGCACCTTCTGGCCCTTCGCGTCGTCCGGCGACACGATCGGCCGCTCGCGCGTCGCGACGCCGCCGGCCTGCCAGACCCAGGACAGCATCACGACGCCCTTCTCGGCCATGATCTTGGTCAGCTGCTGCCCGACCGGCGACCTCTTCCACTTCGCCGCCTGGTCATAGGAGGTCACCAGCGCCGGCATGAGGCCGATGTTGAGTTCCGGCACCTCACCGCCGGCATACGGCATCGGGTAGAAGCTCAGGTCGAGCGCTCCCTTGCGCAAGGCCGAGAACTGCGCGTTCGTCTTCATCAGGGACGAGTTCGGGTAGACCTCCCCCGTGATCGCGCCGTTGGAGCGGGCCGCCACGTCCCGGGCGAAGACCCGGCAGAGCCGATCCCGGAAGTCGCCCTCGTCGATCGTGCCGCCCGGGAACTGATGGGAGATCTTGAGCACCCGGGCCGCGCGCGCCCGTCCGCCGAGCCCGACCAGCGCCGGGGCCGCCACGGCCCCCGCCAGGATGTGTCGCCGTGTCGTCGTCACCCGATCCTCCCTTGCGGCCGCGGGGCCACCCCCGCGCCCCTCGCGTGGCTCCGGCCGCTCCTAGCCGATGGGCCGCATGGGCGCTACACTCCGAAAGTCGGGACCTCCCCGGAACGTCGTCTGCCTCGCGGGAGGCCGGCGCGCTTGACCTGCCGGCCCTCCGGTCCGACTCGAGCCGTCCGGCATGACGGAGGCAACGATGGAATACCGCAATCTCGGCCGGTCCGGCCTCAAGGTCTCGCCGGTCTGCCTCGGCACCATGATGTTCGGCGGTCCGGCCGACGAGGACGCCTCGCGCGCCATCGTCGCGGCCGCGCGCGAGGCCGGGGTCAATTTCGTCGACACCGCGGACGTCTATACTGAGGGGCGCTCGGAGGAGATCGTCGGGCGGGCGATCTCGGCCGATCGCTCCCGCTGGGTGCTGGCCACCAAGGCGGCGAACCCGACCGGACCCGGGCCGAACGAGCGCGGCCTGTCCCGCCGCCACCTCCTCCTGGCCGCCGAGGCGAGCCTCCGGCGGCTCGGGACGGAGTGGATCGACATCCTCTACCTGCACAAGGAGGACCACGGGACGCCGCTCGTCGAGACCGTGCGGGCATTGGCGGACCTGATCCGGGCCGGCAAGGTCCGGTACTTCGGCGTCTCGAACTACCGGGCCTGGCGGGTGGCGGAGATCTGCCGCCTCTGCGACGAGGCCGGCATCGACCGGCCGGTCGTGAGCCAGCCCTATTACAACCTCCTCAACCGGATGCCGGAGGTGGAGCACCTGCCCGCCTGCGGCCATCTCGGGCTCGGGGTGTTCCCCTACAGCCCGCTCGCCCGCGGCGTGCTGACCGCCAAATACGATCCGGCGCGCCCACCGCCCGAAGGCACGCGGGCCGGCCGCCAGGACAAGCGCATGCTGGAAAGCGAGTGGCGGCCGGAATCCCTCGCGATCGCACAGGAGGTCAGGACCCACGCGGAGGCGCAGGGCCTGACGCCCGGCCAGTTCGCCGGAGCCTGGCTCCTCGCCAACCGGCTCGTCTCGGGCTTCGTGGCCGGCCCCCGGACGGTCGAGCAGTTCCGCGACTATCTCGGCGCGCTCGCCTACCGGTTCACGCCCGCCGACGAGGCGCTCGTGGACCGGCTGGTCGCCCCCGGCCATCCCTCGACGCCCGGCTACAACGACCCCGCCTATCCGCTCGAAGGCCGCGTCCCGGTCGGCTGATCTTCTCGGACCTCCTCATGCTGAGGCGCCGGCGCAGCCGGCCCTCGAAGCACGCGGGACGGCCGTGCGTCCTTCGAGGCCCCGCTTCGCGTGGCACCTCAGGACGAGGAGGCGAACCCTACAGGCGCCGGACGCTCGTGACCGGCCCGTAGCCGCTTCCGGTCCGGATGCGGTGTTCCGCCTCGCTCAGCGGCTCGGAGGCGACCGCCATGTGGTGGCCGTTCGCGTGGAGAAGCGTGTCGGGATCCCGCATGATCCCGACATGTCCGCGCCAGAAGACGAGGTCGCCCCGCCGGAGCCGCGAGAGGCCGGCCGGCAGGGCGTGGCCGAGCGCCCCTTCCTGCATGTCCGTGTCGCGGGGCGCCGCGATGCCGGCGAGGCGGAGCGAGAGCTGGACGAGGCCGGAACAGTCGAGCCCGAGGCTCGTCCGCCCGCCCCACAGGTAGGGCGTGCCGAGGAAGCGCTCGGCGGTCGCGACCCAATCGGGCTCGAACGAGTCGGCCAAGGCCAGATGGCGGCCGAAGACCCACCCGCCATTCGCCGCGATCCGCAGCCAGGCGCCGCGCTCCTCGACGGGCGTCACGGTCGCGCCGGCGGAGAGATGCGCCAGCGGCGGCAGCTTCAGGTCCGGCCCCGGATAGATGAAGGTGCGGAGCGCCGCGACCCGATGCGTGGGCTCCGGCCCGGCCGGCCCGATCGCCTCCGACGGGAGGTAACCGACATAGCCGTCCGCCGCGAGCTGCGCCCAGGCATGGCCCTCGTCTTCGTCGAAGACGGAGACGGCCTCCCCCATCAGCGGCTCCGTGTCGACGGCGGAATCCGCGCGCGGCTCGCGCCGGAGAGGCGCGGACGGAGCCGTGACCCGGCACGGCACGCCCGCCACGAAGCGGGCCGCCTCCACGAGCCCGCGCAGCCGGTCCGCCGCGAGATCGGGCCGGGCCGGGGTGAGGCGCCTGTCGAGTGTGGTGGTCATGGCTCTTCGCTGAACCTCGCCGGAACCCGTTAGCAACCCGTGTGCGGCGCGGAACGCCTCCCCCTCCCCCTCGCGGGCAGAGCTATCGCATATGGC
>CALMTJ010000383.1 GCA_937872715.1 uncultured Methylobacteriaceae bacterium | reverse complement strand
CGGTCGGCCGCTATTACAAGCGCATCCTGGCGCTCGATGCGCTGGGCGGCACCCGGGACGAGCACCTGGACAGGCTCGGCGCCGCGCTCGCCTGAGGGGCGATCCCTGGCCCGGTCTACGACCGGAGGGAGAACCGCACCGGCATCCGCTTCATGCCCTGGACGAAGTTCGTCGCCACCCAGGCCGGGTCGCCGTCGAGCTCCATCCGGTCGAGGCGGGGCAGCAGCTCCCGGAAGAAGGCCGCGATCTCCATCCGGGCGAGCGACATGCCGAGGCAGACATGGCCACCGAAGCCGAAGGCGAGGTGGGCGTTGGGCCGTCGATCGATGCGGAACGCGAAAGGCTCGTCGAACACCTCCTCGTCGCGGTTGCCGGACGGGTAGGCGAGGAACACGTGCTGCCCGGCCCGGATCGTCCGACCACGCAGGCTGTAATCGGCCGTCGCGGTGCGCATGAAGTGGCGGATGGGCGTCACCCATCGCAGCATCTCGTCGACGGCGGACGGCATCAGGCCCGGATCGTTCCTGAGACGCGCGAGCTCGTCCGGGTGCTGCAGGAGGGCCAGCATGCCTCCAGCGATCGTCGAGCTCGTGGTGTCGTGCCCGGCCGTCGCGATCGTGATGTAATAGCCGTTCGCATCGTGCTGGGAGAGCGGCTGGCCGTGGAGCGTCGCGTTCGCGATCACGCTCGCGAGGTCGTCCTGCGGCGTTTCGCGCCGCTCGGCCGTCAGCGCCGCGAAGAACCGGTCGAACTCCACGACCGTCTCGGCGAAGGTGAGGGCGTCGACATCCCGTTTCGTCTCGGGGTCCTGCGGCCCGAACAGCTCCTGCGTCAGCCGGAGCATAGTCCCCTCGTGCTCCCGTCCGAGGCCGAGGATGCTGAGGACGACGCGCAGCGGGTACGGGTTGGCGACGTCGCGCGCGAAGTCGCATGCGCCGCCGGTCGCCGCCATGGCGTTCACGGCCTCGCGGGCGAGGGTTTCGATCGCCGCCTGGCGCCTCGCCAGCGCTCCCGGCTGGAACCACTTGGTGGTGATCGCCCGCAAGGGCGTGTGGTCGGGATCGTCGATGCGCACCATGGAGCGGATGAGCAGGTTTCCATCCCCCACCCTCGCCTTGATCTCGGCTTCCGCCCCGGCGCTCATCAGGACGGCGCGCGGCGCGCTCAGGAAGAGGTCCGGCTGACGGCCGATCTCCTTGATGTCGGCGTGTTTCGTCACCGTCCAGAACGGGCGGTAGCCGTCCGGCTCCGTCCAATGAACGGGATCGTCGTGCCGTAGCGCCCCGAGCACCGCGTCGACGTCCGACGGCCTCGCATAGAAGGCCGGGTCCGCGATGCGGGCCGCGGCGCCCGATGTTCCCATGTCCATGTTCTCCCCCCCCCCTTCCGCCGCGCCGCCGCGCTCCCCGCTTCAGGGCAACTTGCAATCGGGGCTGGGATCGGCGCTCTGGATCTCGGCCGCTGGAAGCTGCGCGACGACCTTGTAGTAGTCCCACGGGTAGCGGGTCTCCGCGCGCGTCTTCACCTGCATCAGGTACATGTCGCGCATCAGCCGGCCGTCGGCACGGATGCGGCCGTTCCTGATCGTCGCGTCGTCGACCGGAGCCGCCCGCATGACGGCCGCGACCTTCGCCGCGTCCGTCGTGCCGGCCGCCCGCACGGCCTTGAGGTAATGCAGCACGGAGCTGTAGACGCCGGCCTGGAGCGCCGTCGGCGGCCGTTTCATGCGGGCGGCGAAGCGCTTGCTGAAGGCCCGCGTTTCGTCGTTCGCGTCCCAGTAGAATGTCTCGGGATTGTACATTCCGTCCAGGACGGCCTGGTCCACCCCGTTCACGTCCGTGATGAACATGAACTCGGCGACGAGCCGGATGCCGGCCTGCGCGAGGCCGAATTCATGGGCCTGCTGGATGAGCCGGATCGCGTCGTGGCCCGCCTGCGCGAAGCCGAGATAGCGGGCGCCGGAGGACTGGGCGGACGCGATCGCGGACGAGAAGTCGTTGGTGCCGACGGGCAGGCGCGTCGACCCCACCACGATCCCGTTCCGGGCCGCGATCTGCTCGCGCATCAGCCCCTCCATCTCGACGCCGTACGAGTAGGAGGGGCTGATCAGGAACCATTTCGCGCCGGGCTCGGTCGCGACGCGCGCGGCCGTCCGGGTCTGCAAGGCGGTGTCGAACATCCACACGAAGCTCGTCGGCGTGCAGCTCGCGCCGAACAGCGCCTGCGAGCCCGCTCCCGAGATGAGCACGATCTTGTTCTTGTCGCGCGCGACCTGCTGCGCGGCGAGCGCGATGGGCGTGACGACGAGATCCGCCACCGCGTCCACGCCCTCCTGGTCGAACCAGCGGCGCACGAGGGTGCTGGCCACGTCCGGCTTCAGCTGGTGGTCGGCGCTCACGATCTCGATCGGCCGGCCGAGCAGGGTGCCGCCCATGTCCTCCGCCGCGAGCTCGGCCGCCACCACGGAACCCGGTCCGGTCGCGTCCGCCACGACCCCGCTCATGTCGGTGAGAACGCCGAGCTTCACCGCCTCGGCCCCGCCGGATCCCGCCAGCAGGCCTCCGAGCGAGATCGCGAGGAGGAGGGCGGCGGCGCGGAAGCGGGCGGCTTTCGAGGCTCCGGCGGGAGCCGCGGAACGCCGGTTGGTCATCGGAACGCCTCCCATGCTTTCCGACGAGATTGCATCAATGGACCGACCAATCAAGCCCGTCACGATCCTCCTTGTCGCTGAGGGGCCGATCGGAGATCGGCCTCGAAGGACGCACAACGTCGTCCGTGCTTCGAGGGCCGGCTACGCCGGCCACCTCAGCATGATGGAGGTAGTCTCAAATGGCCTCTAGAAGCGGCCGAACATGTCCCGACGCGCGAAGCCCGCGTCATCCCATGGACGTCGCCGAAATCGCTCAGCGAAGGGCGGCGATGGCCTTGTCGAAGCCCTTGAACGGCAGGGTGAACTTCACGCTCTGCCCGGCGGTGCTGATGATCGTCGCCTCCGTGTTCTCCGTCGCGGACGCGTCCCGGACGGTTGCGTCGTCCATGTCGAGCGTCGCCTCGCAGCGGCTCGCCTCGCAATTGGCGTAGACGGCCTTGCGGGCCGCCCCGCGGGAGAACTTCACTTCGACCCCCGGGCCGATCGCGACCCCGGTCGGCGTCTGGAGCACGCTCATCAGCTTGTTCTCGGCGTTCCGGCCGACGATCCACACGAAGATGACTTGGTTGTTCTGCTGCTGGACCACCTGGAGCACGCCGGAACAGGTGCGCTTCTTGTCAGCGAATTCGCGGCAGGTCACCGTCCAGTTGTCGTGGGCCAGGATCTCCGTCCTTACCGGCTGCGGCGCCGGGGTAGCGGCCTGCTGCGGCGCCG
>CALMTJ010000382.1 GCA_937872715.1 uncultured Methylobacteriaceae bacterium | reverse complement strand
GATTCGTGGGCGCTCGGCGGCCGGGGTCGGATTGGAGACGGGAATGAGCAAGGCCAGGGGCAGCGACTCGAAGAGCACGCTCTATTGCTCGTTCTGCGGCAAGTCGCAGCATGAGGTCCGCAAGCTGATCGCCGGCCCGACGGTGTTCATCTGCGACGAGTGCGTCGAGCTCTGCATGGACATCATCCGGGAGGAATCGAAATCCTCGCTGGTGAAGTCGCGCGACGGCGTCCCGACCCCGAAGGAGATCCGCCGGGTCCTCGACGATTACGTCATCGGCCAGGACCACGCGAAGAAGGTCCTCTCCGTCGCGGTCCACAACCATTACAAGCGCCTGGCGCACGCGACGAAGCACAACGACGTCGAGCTCGCGAAGTCGAACATCATGCTGATCGGGCCGACGGGCTCGGGCAAGACGCTGCTCGCGCAGACGCTCGCCCGCATCCTCGACGTGCCGTTCACCATGGCGGACGCGACGACCCTGACGGAGGCCGGCTATGTCGGCGAGGACGTCGAGAACATCATCCTGAAGCTGCTCCAGGCCTCCGACTACAACGTCGAGCGGGCGCAGCGCGGCATCGTCTACATCGACGAGATCGACAAGATCTCGCGGAAGTCCGACAACCCCTCGATCACCCGCGACGTGTCGGGCGAGGGCGTGCAGCAGGCCCTCCTCAAGATCATGGAGGGCACGGTCGCCTCCGTCCCGCCGCAGGGCGGACGAAAGCACCCGCAGCAGGAGTTCCTGCAGGTCGACACGACTAACATCCTGTTCATCTGCGGCGGCGCCTTCGCCGGGCTCGAGCGCATCATCTCCACCCGCGGCAAGGGCACCTCGATCGGTTTCGGCGCGGCGGTCTCCTCTCCCGACGACCGCCGCACGGGCGAGATCTTCCGTGAGGTCGAGCCCGAGGCCCTGCTGAAATTCGGTCTGATCCCGGAATTCGTCGGCCGTCTCCCGGTTCTGGCGACGCTCGAGGACCTAGACGAGACCGCGCTGAAGCGCATCCTCCAGGAGCCCAAGAACGCGCTCGTCAAGCAGTACCAGCGCCTGTTCGAGATGGAGGACGTGCACCTCACCTTCCAGGACGAGGCGCTGTCCGTCGTCGCCCGCAAGGCGATCGAGCGCAAGACCGGCGCCCGGGGTCTCCGGTCGATCCTGGAGGCGATCCTCCTGGACACGATGTACGATCTCCCGGGGCTCGAATCCGTGGAGCAGGTCGTCATCGGTCCCGAGGTCGTGGAGGGCAAGACGAAGCCGCTCTTCATCCATTCCGACCGCGAGCGCGAGCCCGCGAAGGAAAGCGCGTAGACCTGCCGTCATCGCGAGCGCAGCGAAGCGATCCAGACCGCGCGCGAGCCGCCGGGCTGCTTCGCTCCGCTCGCAGTGACGGTCGGGATAACGCTCCGTGAGGTGCGACCGATCGTTGCTTGAAAGGGCCGCCGGCAGCGTCCACCTTACCGGTCGCGCGATGCCCGCATGCTCAGCGTTCGAGGTGCGTAATCGCGTACCGGCGGCGACCGGCTCCTGCCGATCCGAGCCACCGGTCCTCCCGGCCCCGCTCCCGCTCGTTCCGAGGGGCGGCGCGGCCGCACAGGTCAAGGACGTTCGATGACCGATCAGAAGACACGCCAGCCCATCGAGCCCGGCACCGTCGGGACCTACGCGGTCCTGCCGCTCCGCGACATCGTGGTGTTTCCCCACATGATCGTGCCGCTCTTCGTGGGCCGCGAGAAGTCCATCCGGGCGCTGGAGGAGGTCGTGAAGGGCGACCGCCACATCCTGCTCGCCACCCAGATGAACGCGACGGATGACGATCCGGCGACGGACGCCATCTACGGCGTCGGCACGCTCGCCTCCGTGCTCCAGCTCCTGAAGCTGCCCGACGGCACGGTGAAGGTGCTGGTGGAGGGTGCGAGCCGCGCCAAGGTCGGCGCCTATGTCCGCACGGAGGACTTCTACGAGGCGGAGGCCGAGGCCCTGGAAGACGCCAAGGGCGACGTGGTCGAGGCGGAGGCGCTGGCCCGCTCGGTCGTGTCCGAGTTCGAGAACTACGTGAAGCTGAACAAGAAGGTCTCGCCCGAGGTCGTCTCGGCCGTGACGCAGATTGAGGACCCCTCGAAGCTCGCCGACACCATCGCGTCGCACCTCGCCGTCAAGATCTCCGACAAGCAGGACGTGCTCGCGACCCGGACCGTGGCCCAGCGCCTCGAGAAGGTGCTCGGCCTGATGGAGAGCGAGATCTCCGTCCTCCAGGTCGAGAAGCGCATCCGCACGCGCGTCAAGCGCCAGATGGAGAAGACCCAGCGCGAGTACTACCTCAACGAGCAGATGAAGGCGATCCAGAAGGAGCTCGGCGACAACGAGGACGGCAAGGACGAGCTGGCCGAGCTCGAGGAGCGGATCGAGAAGACGAAGCTCACCAAGGAGGCCCGCGACAAGGCGAAGGGCGAGCTGAAGAAGCTCCGCCAGATGTCGCCGATGTCGGCCGAGGCGACCGTGGTGCGCAACTATCTCGACTGGATGCTCGGCATCCCGTGGGGCAAGCGCTCGAAGATCAAGAAGGACCTGATGGGCGCCCAGGCGACCCTCGACCAGGACCATTTCGGGCTGGAGAAGGTCAAGGAGCGCATCACCGAGTACCTCGCGGTCCAGCAGCGCGTGAACAAGATGACCGGGCCGATCCTGTGCCTCGTCGGGCCGCCCGGCGTCGGCAAGACGTCGCTCGGCAAGTCCATCGCGAAGGCGACGGGCCGTGAGTTCGTCCGCATGTCGCTCGGCGGCGTGCGCGACGAGGCCGAGATCCGCGGCCACCGGCGCACCTATATCGGCTCGCTGCCCGGCAAGATCATCCAGTCGATGAGGAAGGCCAAGACCTCGAACCCGCTCATCCTGCTCGACGAGATCGACAAGATGGGCATGGATTTCCGCGGCGATCCCTCCGCGGCGCTCCTCGAGGTGTTGGATCCCGAGCAGAACCACGCGTTCAACGACCATTACCTCGAGGTCGATTACGACCTGTCGGACGTGATGTTCGTGACGACGGCGAACACGCTGAACATCCCGCCGGCGCTCCTCGACCGGATGGAGGTGATCCGCATCGCCGGCTACACGGAAGAGGAGAAGGCGGAGATCGCCCGCCGCCACCTCATCCCGAACGCCCTGAAGAAGCATGGCCTCGGCGCCGGGGAATGGTCGATCGACGACGAGTCGCTGCTCGAACTCGTGCGGCGCTACACCCGCGAAGCCGGCGTCCGGAACCTGGAGCGGGAGATCTCGAACCTCGTCCGCAAGGCGGTGAAGGAGATCATCATCACCAAGACGAAGGCGGTGTCCGTCTCGATGGGCAACCTGTCCGGCTTCCTCGGCGTGCCGAAGTTCCGCTACGGCGAGGTCGAGAGCGAGGATCAGGTCGGAGTCGTCACGGGTCTCGCCTGGACGGAGGTCGGAGGCGAGCTGCTCACGATCGAGGGCGTCGCCATGCCCGGCAAGGGCAAGATGATCGTCACCGGCAACCTGAAGGACGTGATGAAGGAATCGATCTCGGCCGCCGCCTCCTACGTGAGGTCGCGGGCGCTCGATTTCGGGATCGAGCCGCCGCTCTTCGAGCGTCGCGATATCCACGTCCACGTTCCCGAGGGCGCGACCCCGAAGGACGGCCCGTCCGCCGGGACCGCGATGGCGACCGCCATCACGTCCGTCCTGACCGGCATCCCGGTCCGCCGCGACATCGCCATGACGGGCGAGATCACGCTGCGGGGCAGGGTGCTGCCGATCGGGGGGCTGAAGGAGAAGCTGCTCGCCGCGCTTCGCGGAGGGATCAAGACCGTGCTCATCCCAGAGGAGAACGCCAAAGACCTGGCGGACATCCCGGATTCGGTGAAGAACGGCCTCGACATCGTGCCCGTGTCCCGCATGGATCAGGTGCTGTCTCACGCGCTCACCGGAACGCCGGACCCGATCGAGTGGGAGGAGGTCATCCCGCCCGTCCGAGGCGCCGTCCCGGCCGATGACGGCCCGGGGATGGTCGCGCACTGACGAACACGGCCCCGGACCCACGGTCCGGGGCTTCCCGCCTCCGCCTCTCCTTGCCTCGGCGGCGTTTTTGCGCGAGAGCGCGCGCTGTTCGCGGGATCGGTCGCCCGCAGGCCCGAGGGCGGTTAGCTCAGTCGGTAGAGCGTCTCGTTTACACCGAGAGGGTCGGCGGTTCGAACCCGTCACCGCCCACCAGGGTCATTCGGCGGTTGCCGCGGCTTGACGGTCGGAGCGGCACCACCTACACCCCCGGCCTGCCCGCAACGGGCGGGGTCTGCGGGCGTAGCTCAGTCGGTTAGAGTGCCGGCCTGTCACGCCGGAGGTCGCGGGTTCGAGCCCCGTCGCCCGCGCCACTCGTTCCGCCTTGCCCGCGATCTGGCCGCCGCGACCTGTCTGGAACGCTGACGAAGTCGTGATGCTTCACCTCCGCGGGGAGGCCGCGAAACGGTGATCTTCCAGGTTCCACGCCTGTTGTGCGGCGCAACGGCGCCTTGTCACCTTAGAATCGCTGCGATAAGCCAAGCGGACCGTTTCCGGGGTGTCGCGACGGTCGTTGCTCACATCCCGGGCCGGTCGCGCGAAGGCATTCGGCGGGAGCCCGGACGGCCTCGTCGGGTGCCTCATGAACGACCTCGTCACCGCCTACCTGCCGCTCGTCATCTTCATCGGCGTGTCGCTGGCCATCGCCTCGGCCCTCCTCGTCGCCCCGTTCCTGATCGCCTACAAGCGGCCTGACCAGGAGAAGCTCTCGGCCTACGAATGCGGCTTCAACGCGTTCGACGACGCCCGCATGAAGTTCGACATCCGATTCTATCTCGTCGCCATCCTGTTCATCATCTTCGATCTCGAGGTCGCGTTCCTGTTCCCCTGGGCCATCACCTTCGGCGATCTCGGCTGGTACGGGTTCTGGTCGATGATGGTGTTCCTCGGCGTGCTGACGGTCGGTTTCGTCTACGAATGGCGGAAGGGTGCGCTCGAATGGGACTGACCGCCACGTCCGCTTCCCTCGCTCCGGCGCCGCGCGGCATACTCGACCCGTCCACCGGGAAGCCGGTCGGCGCGAACGACCCGTTCTTCCGCGAGGTGAACGCGGAGCTCGCCGACAAGGGCTTCATCGTCGCGGCCGCCGACGACCTCATCACCTGGGCGCGCACGGGCTCGCTCATGTGGATGACGTTCGGCCTCGCCTGCTGCGCGGTCGAGATGATGCAGATGTCGATGCCGCGCTACGATGCCGAGCGCTTCGGCTTCGCGCCGCGCGCGACGCCTCGGCAATCGGACGTGATGATCGTCGCCGGGACGCTGACCAACAAGATGGCGCCCGCGCTCCGCAAGGTCTACGACCAGATGCCGGAGCCCCGCTACGTCATCTCCATGGGCTCCTGCGCCAATGGCGGCGGCTACTACCATTATTCCTACTCGGTCGTGCGCGGCTGCGACCGGGTCGTTCCGGTCGACATCTACGTTCCGGGATGCCCGCCGACGGCGGAAGCGCTGCTCTACGGCGTTCTGCTGCTGCAGCGGAAGATCCGCCGCACCGGGACGATCGAGCGGTGAGCATGGCCGACTCCATCGACATGATCCTGCCGGTGCTGTGCGAGATGCGGGCGGAGAACGCGAGCCGTTTCGACGATCTCGCGGCCCGCCTCGAGAAGCTGGAAGCGGCTCAGGTGTCCCTCAGGCATGCGCTGAGCGCCGACTCGCTGTTCAGCAGGCTTGTGACGGGCGACTTCCACGAGCGCATCGAGACACTGGAGAGGTGGGGTCAGGAGCAGGAGGCCGGCGCATCGTGACCGATCTCCAGCCCCTCTCCGACACGGTGGCGGGCCTGCTCGGCGATGCCGTCCAGGCGAGTGCGATTGCGTTCGGCGAACTCACGGTCGTGGTCGGCCGCGAGAGCATCGTGGCCGCGCTGACCAAGCTGCGCGACGACCCCTCGACGCGGTTCGTCAGCTTCGTCGACCTGTGCGGGGCGGATTACCCCGGGCGCGAGGAGCGGTTCGACGTCGTCTACCACCTGCTCTCCCCGAAGCTGAACGCCCGGATCAGAATCAAGGTCAGGACGGACGAGGTGACGACTGTGCCGTCGGTCGTCGACGTGTTCCCGGCCGCGAACTGGTTCGAGCGCGAGGCCTACGATCTCTACGGCATCCTGTTCACCGGGCACCCGGACCTTCGCCGCATCCTCACCGATTACGGCTTCGAGGGGCATCCCTTGCGGAAGGACTTCCCGATGACGGGCTTCGTCGAGGTCCGATACGACGACGAGCAGAAGCGCGTGGTCTACGAGCGCGTGAAGCTTCAGCAGGAGTTTCGCAGCTTCGACTTCATGTCGCCCTGGGAGGGGACGGAATACGTGCTGCCCGGTGACGAGAAGGCGAAGGTCGGCTGACGATGACGCTGGACGATCAAGGTCTCGCGGCGGAGCGCGTCGAGCTCCTGGACACGCGCCCGCATCCCGAAACGGCGACAGCGTTGCGGGAGAGCGACGCGCTCGTCCCGTCCGCCGGGCGCGAGCACGAGATCCGCAACTTCTCCATCAATTTCGGGCCGCAGCATCCGGCCGCGCACGGGGTGCTGCGCCTCGTGCTCGAGCTCGACGGCGAGGTGGTCGAGCGCGTCGACCCGCATATCGGGCTCCTCCACCGGGGCACCGAGAAGCTCATCGAGTACAAGACCTACCTGCAGGCGACGCCCTATTTCGATCGGCTCGACTACGTGGCGCCGATGAACCAGGAGCACGCCTTCTGCCTCGCCATCGAGAAGCTCGTCGGGTTGGAAGTGCCGAAGCGCGGCCAGCTCATCCGCGTGCTCTATTGCGAGATCGGCCGGCTCCTGTCGCATCTTCTGAACGTCACGACGCAGGCCATGGATGTCGGCGCCCTCACGCCCCCCCTCTGGGGCTTCGAGGAGCGCGAGAAGCTGATGGTGTTCTACGAGCGCGCCTCCGGCGCCCGCATGCACGCCAACTACTTCCGGCCTGGCGGCGTGCACCAGGACCTGCCGCCGAAGCTGATCGACGACATCCACGGCTTCTGCGACCCGTTCCTGAAAGTGTGCGACGACCTCGACGCGCTCTTCATCGGCAACCGCATCTTCAAGCAGAGGAACGTCGATATCGGCGTGGTTCCGCTCGAGGATTGCTGGAAATGGGGCTTCTCGGGCGTGATGGTGCGCGGCTCCGGCGCTGCCTGGGACCTGCGCAAGGCGCAGCCCTACGAGTGCTACGAGGAGCTCGAATTCGACATCCCGGTCGGCAAGAATTGCGACAATTACGACCGGCAGGTGATCCGCATGCTGGAGATGCGGGAATCCGTCCGCATCATGAAGCAATGCTGCGAGAAGCTTCGCCGGCCGGAGGGATCGGGACCGATCTCGTCCGTCGACGGCAAGGTGGTCGCTCCCCGCCGGGGCGAGATGAAGCGCTCGATGGAGGCGCTGATCCACCATTTCAAGCTCTACACCGAAGGCTTCCACGTGCCGGAAGGCGAGGTCTACGCGGCCGTCGAGGCGCCCAAGGGCGAGTTCGGCGTCTACCTCGTGTCGGACGGAACCAACAAGCCGTATCGCTGCAAGATCAAGGCGCCGGGCTTCGCCCACCTCCAGGCCATGGATTTCATGTGCCGCGGCCACATGCTGGCCGACGTCTCGGCGGTGCTGGGCTCGCTCGACATCGTGTTCGGAGAGGTGGACCGGTGAGCGCGCCAACTCACCTCGGCCGTCGTCATGGCCGGGCTTGGCCCGGCCATCCACGAGGGACGGTTCCGCCCGTGTCCCGTCTACGTGTCGAATGCGGACAGGCGTGGATGGCCGGGCCAAGCCCGGCCATGACGCAGGAAGGCGTGTGATGTCCGTCCGCCGCCTCGCCCCCGCCGAACAGCAGCCCGCCTCCTTCGCCTTCACGGAAGAGAACGCGCGTTGGGCCGAGGGACAGCTCGCCAAATATCCCGCGGGCCGGCAGGCATCCGCCGTCATCCCGCTTCTCTGGCAGGCTCAGAAACAGGCGGGCGGCTGGCTTCCGCAGAAGGCGATCGAGGCTGTCGCGGCGACGCTCGACATGCCGCTGATCCGCGTGATGGAGGTCGCGACCTTCTACACGATGTTCAACCTGGAGCCGGTCGGGCGCTGGTTAATCCAGCTTTGCGGGACCGTGCCGTGCCACGTGACGGGCGCGCTCGAGCTCAAGCAGACCCTGCTCGACCGCGTCGGCGACGAGCGCCAGGTGACGGCGGACGGCAACTTCTCCTGGCTCGAGGTCGAATGTCTCGGCGCGTGCTGCAACGCCCCGATGGTCCAGATCAACGACGATTACTACGAGGATCTCACCTCGGACCTCCTGCGCAAGCTCTTGGACGACCTCGCTGCGGGCCGGCCGGTCAAGGTCGGACCCCAGAACGGCCGCCGCGCTTCGGAGCCGGAGGGTGAGGTGAAGACGCTGACCGATCCGACCCTCTACGACGGCTCCGTCGTGGGTTCCTGGCGCAAGCGCTTCGATGAGCCCGCGGCGACGCCGTCGGATACGGGCGAGACCGCGGCTGCGACCGGGAC
>CALMTJ010000381.1 GCA_937872715.1 uncultured Methylobacteriaceae bacterium | reverse complement strand
GATGATGGAATAGCGGCCCCGCGCCGCGCCCCCCTCGACGGATTCCAGCAGGAAGGCGGGTCCCTTGGCCCGCGCCCGGAGCTTCATGAAGGAGGCGACCGGCGTCAGGAGGTCGCCCTGCACCCGTGTCCAGACGGAGAAGGCACGGCCGGCCGCGTGGGCGCGCTCGAAACCGGCGAGGTCGCCTCCGCCCGGCACGGCTCCGGCCCCGGTCAGGTTTCGCCGCCGATCGCCCTGCGCACGTTCTCGGGGAAGGTCGACACGCCGATCCCCTTCTCGACGACCGCGATGTATTGCGCGAGCACGTCCTCGGCGAGGGCGGCCCGGAGCTGGTCTTCCGAGGCGGCCGCCTCCTGCGGCGCCGCCGGGAAGGGCGGCATCGCGGCGCTCGCGACCTTGAAGAGCACCCGCCGCCCGGCATCCACGGCGACGTCCGCCGCCTTGCCGACCGGCGTCGCGAAGGCGCGTGTCACGACCGCTCGCGTCAGGTCCGAATTGGTGGAGGACCGCGACAGGTCCCCGGCCGTCTCGGCCTTGAGCGCCGCATCGGCCGCGACGTCGGCCACGGAGGCGCCGCCATCGAGCTTCGCGGCAAGTTCGCGCCCCTTGTCCGCGAGCCGCTGCGCCGTCGTCTCGGCGCGCCAATCGCCATCCACGCGCTCCCTGACCTCGGCGAAGGAGCGGTCCCGGGCAGGTTCGACACCGGTCACGTCGAACCACACGTAGCCGTCGCCGCCGGTGCGCAGCGCCTCGTTGTCGGCGCCGATATCGGACCGGAACGCCGCCTGGAGGAGGGGGGCGGGATCGGGCAGCGCCGCCACCGCGCCGGCCTTGTCGCGCCCCTGCCGGTCGACGGCCGCGACGCGCGTCAGCGCGAGCCCTCGCTCCTCGGCGATGGCGGGAAGCGGCTTGGCGCCGGCGCGCTGGTCCTCGATCGCGTCGTGGACGCGTTGGAGATCGGCGCGGGCACGTTCGAGGGCGACCTCGCGCTTGACGTCGGCGATCACCTCGGCGAACGGCCTCACCGATCCGGCCTCGACCTTGACGACCCGGACGAGCACCGTTCCGAACCGGCCGGATACGGGATCGCTCACCGCATCCTCCGGGAGCGCGAAGGCGGCCTCCGCGGCGGCGGGATCGAGCATCTCGCTCTTCGCGAACGTCCCGAGATTCAGCGTCGCGTCGTCGAGGTTCCGCTCCTTGGCGATGTCGGCGAAAGCCGCGCCCTCGCGGATGCGCGACGAGGCGGCGGCCGCCTCGTCGGGCGAGGTGAAGACGATCTGCTGGATCGTCCGGCGCTCCGGCGTGCCGAACCGCGTTCCCTTCAGCCGCTCGTAGGCGGATCGCGCGTCGGCATCCGTCACGTCGGCCGGCTTCGCCAGCGCCTCCGCATCGAGCACGAGCAGGCTGATCGCCCGGTATTCGGGTGCCCGGTAGGTGCCCTTGCGGTCGTCGAAGAACGCCTGCAGCTGCGCGTCGCTCGGGGCGGGCAGCTCACCCAGCAAAGCGGGCGTGAGCACGACGTAGTCGAGCGCCCGGCGCTCGTTCGCGTAGCGGTGCACGGCCTCCCGGAGCGCGACCGGAACGGGCAACGAGCCGCTGACGCTTTCCGCGAGCTGGAACCGCGCCGCGACGGCCCGCTGGTCGCGGACGTATTGCGCCTCCGACACGCCGTTCGAGCGCAGGAGCTCGCCGAATTGCGCGCGGTCGAACTGGCCGTTGATGCCGCGGAAGTTCGGATCGGCCTGGATTGCCTGGGCGATGGAGGCGTCGGGCACGGCGAGCCTCATCCGCCGGGCCTCCTCGTCCAGCGCGGATTCGGTCACCATGCGGCCGAGCACCTGGCGGTCGAGGCCGAGCTGGCGGGCCTGATCCGGCGTGACCGTCTGGCGCGTGCGCCGGATCAGGTTCTGGTACTCGTTCTGGTAGGCGGACCGGAACGCCTCGGCGGAGATGTCGCGCCCGCCGACGGTCGCGACCTGCGTCTTGACCTGCCCGCGGAATATGTCGCCGATCCCCCAGATGGCGAAGGAGGCGATCAGGAAGCCGAACATGACGGTCACGACGGCGCGGCCGACCCAGCTCTGCCCGATCCGGTTGATACCCTGAAGCATTCGTGTGCCTTGACTGCCGTCCCGGCGGATACCCCATGAACGCCGACGCGTGAAGGCCGGACGGGCCGGCGCGTTGCCGCCTCCGGCGCCCTCTGCTAGGGCCCGGCCCTCTCGGGAGGCATGGATGGGCAGGGAAGGGCCGCGGCCGCTCGTCGCCGGCAATTGGAAGATGAACGGGCTGAAGGGCTCGCTCGACCTCGTTCGGGAGCTGCGCTCCGGCTATCGCGAGGCGCTGCGGGCCGCGGTCGATCTCCTCGTCTGCCCGCCCGCGACCCTGGTTCACGCGGTCGCGGAGGAGCTCGCCGGCACGGGCATCTCCGTCGGCGGGCAGGATGCGCATGCGGAGCCTGCCGGCGCCTTCACCGGCAACGTCGCGGCGGAGATGCTGGCCGATCTCGGGGCGACCTACGTGATCCTGGGCCATTCCGAGCGGCGCGCCTATCACCGCGAGGACGACGCGACGGTGCGGGCAAAGGCGGAAGGCGCACGCCGGGCGGGACTGATCGCCATCGTCTGCGTGGGCGAGACCCGGGAGGAGCGCGAGGCCGGGCGCGCGGAGGACGTGGTGTCCGGCCAGCGCCGCGGCTCGCTTCCGGCCGGCGCGAACGGGACGGAGACCGTGGTCGCCTACGAGCCCGTCTGGGCCATCGGCACGGGCCTCACGCCGACGGCGGACGACGTCTCCGCCATGCATGCCCGCATCCGGACGGAGCTCGCCTCCCTGCTCGGCGGCCCGGAGGCCGCCGCGGTGCGGGTGCTCTACGGCGGGTCGGTCAAGCCCTCGAACGCACGAGAGCTGATGGGCGTCCCGAACGTCGACGGCGCCCTCGTCGGCGGCGCGAGCCTCGTGGCGGCTGATTTCCTGGCGATCGCGGCGGCCTGCCTGCCTGGGTGAGCACGTCGCTGCTATGGCGAAGCGCAGGATCGTTTTCGTCGGGCATGCCGAGACGCGTGCTCGGGAACGTAAGATCGAGCTTCTCTGGGTGGAGCGGCTGCTTCGCATGCCGGATCGGGTAGAGCCGGATCCGGAACGACCCGGCCGCCTCGGGGTATTCGGATACGTGCCGGAATTGTCCCAGATGCTCCGGGTCGTTGAGAGCCGGCCGGCGCGGAGACATGGGAGGTCGCGACGATCTTTCCCGACCGTAAAGCGACGAGGCGGAGGGCGCGATGAAGATCAGGTCCCACACCTTCGACCCCGAGGCGGATGCAGCGTACGGCTACCTCAAGGACGGACCGATCTCGGACACGGAGGAGGTCGCACCAGGGATCATCGTGGACCGCGATGCCGAGGGACGTCCGGTGGGCGTCGAGATCCTCTACGTGGCGAGGCGGCTGGAAGGCGGCCGCGATCTCCTGTCCTACATGCAGGGTCTCGTCGAAGGATTGTTCGCCCAGCGGCTCGAAGCCGCCGAGTAGCTCGCGCCCTTCTTTCGCCGCCGGGCGCGTGCTAGAGCGCGCGGAACTTCCGCGGACGCCGTCGCGCCGCGGTGCCGGGTTCCCATGCAGACCGTCCTGATCGTCGTCCACCTCCTCATCGTGCTCGCGCTGATCGGCGTCGTGCTCCTCCAGCGCTCGGAGGGCGGACTCGGTCTCGGCGGCGGCGGGGGAGGGGGCGTGTCCGGCTTCCTGACCGGGCGCGGCCAGGCGAACGCGTTGACCCGCGCGACCGCGATCCTCGCCGCGATGTTCTTCGTCACGAGCCTCGCGCTCGGCATCCTGGCCCATCGCGGGACCGCGCCTCGTTCCATCCTCGACCAGAACGGCCCGGTGCCGGGCATCCCCGCGGCCGACCAGCCGGCCGGCAGCGCCGGCGGCGGCGTTCTCGACCAGCTCCAGCGCATGCAGCAGCCCGCCACCCCCGTCTCGCCGACGGCGCCCGCGCAGCCGCAGATCCCGCAATCGCGCTGACCGGCATCTCACGCGCAGGCCGGCACCTGTTGATCGCACGTCGGCCTTGCGGTCCGCGCCTATCCAAACCGGTTCGCGGTACGTAAGGGTGCGCTCCCATGACCCGGTACGTTTTCATCACCGGGGGCGTGGTCTCCTCGCTCGGTAAGGGCCTGGCCTCCGCCGCCCTCGGCGCGCTTCTCCAGGCGAGAGGCTTCCGCGTCCGCCTCCGCAAGCTCGACCCGTACCTCAACGTCGATCCGGGCACGATGAGCCCCTACCAGCACGGCGAGGTGTTCGTGACCGACGACGGGGCCGAGACGGATCTCGACCTCGGCCATTACGAGCGCTTCACAGGCCGGCCCTGCACCCGCGACGACAACATCACGACCGGTCGCATCTACCTCGACATCATCACCAAGGAGCGGCGCGGGGATTACCTCGGGGCCACGATCCAGGTGATCCCGCACGTCACGAACGCCATCAAGGATTTCGTGCTGGCCGGGAACGAGGGCTTCGACTTCGTCCTGGTCGAGATCGGCGGCACCGTCGGGGATATCGAGGGCCTGCCCTTCTTCGAGGCGATCCGACAGCTCGGCCAGGAACTCGACCGCGAGCAGTCGCTCTACCTCCACCTGACGCTGCTTCCCTACATCGCCTCCGCGGGCGAGCTGAAGACGAAGCCGACGCAGCATTCGGTGGCGGAGCTGCGCTCCATCGGCATCCAGCCGGACGTCCTCCTCTGCCGGGCGGACAGGGAGATCCCGCGCGACGAGCGGCGCAAGCTCGGCCTCTTCTGCAACGTGCGGGAGAGCGCGGTGATCGAGGCCCGGGACGTGTCCTCCATCTACGACGTGCCGGTCGCCTATCACGAGGCCGGCCTCGACGACGAGATCCTGCGCCTGTTCGGCGTCCGGAGCGCCCGGACGCCCGATCTCGCTCCGTGGCGCCGCATCGGCGACCGTGTGCGGAACCCCGAGGGCGAGGTCACCATCGCGGTGGTGGGCAAGTATACGGGGCTGAAGGACGCCTACAAATCGCTGATCGAGGCGCTGAACCACGGCGGCATCGCCAACCGGGTGAAGGTCAACCTCGACTGGATCGAGAGCGAGATCTTCGAGCGCGAGGACCCGGCCCCGTTCCTGGAAGGGGTCGGCGGCATCCTGGTGCCGGGCGGGTTCGGGGCGCGGGGATCGGAGGGCAAGATCCGGGCGGCCCGTTTCGCGCGGGAGCGCAAGGTGCCCTATTTCGGCATCTGCTTCGGCATGCAGATGGCCGTGGTCGAGGCCACGCGCTCGCTCGCCGGCGTCAAGGACGCGAACTCCTCCGAGTTCGGCCCGACGCCGGAACCGGTGGTCGGCCTCTTGACGGAATGGCTGCGCGGCAACGAGCTGGAGAAGCGGCGCGCCGACGGCGACCTCGGCGGCTCCATGC
>CALMTJ010000380.1 GCA_937872715.1 uncultured Methylobacteriaceae bacterium | reverse complement strand
CTAGAGGAGACCGGCCTGCCGAGGACGGGTGCCGCCCGGTCGCTGGCCGCCGCCGGTTCGCTGCCGCTCCGGGACCAGTTCGCGCTCCTCGAATCCTCGATCGGCCGCATGGAAGGGACGCAGACGCGTTTCGTCGGTGCGCTTTCCGCGGGCGCTCGCGGCGGCGTCGCGATCATCCGGACGGGGCTGGCCGGGCTCGGCCTGAATCTCCGGCCGGCCGGCGTGCCGGAGGACGGGAAGCCGCCGAAGCCTCGCGCCGGGAAGGGGCTCGATCCCTTCGAGGCGAGGCTGGGCGAGCTCGAAACCGATTTCGACCAGCTCGCCCGCTGGAAGGCGGTCGCGGACGGCGTTCCCGTCCGCCGCCCGGTCGAGGGCGACGGCAACCTCACGAGCAATTACGGCGCCCGCAAGGATCCGTTCACCGGCGCGGGCGCCATGCATGCCGGCATGGATTTCCGCGGTCCCATCGGCACGCCCATCCACGCCTCCGGGGCGGGGCGGGTCATCACGGCCGACGTGACGAACGGCTATGGCAACCTCGTCGAGGTGGATCACGGCAACGGGATCGTGACCCGCTACGCCCACCTGTCGGCGTTCAGCGTCTCCGTCGGCCAGCCGGTGGCGCCCGGGACGCTGGTCGGCCTCCTCGGCTCGACGGGCAGGTCGACCGGACCCCACCTCCATTACGAGACGCGCATCAACGGCGGCGCCGTCGATCCCGTCAGGTTCCTCCAGGCCGGCGCCCAGATCTTCGACCAGCCGGCGCCGAACATGGGCGGTGCCGCGCCCGAGGGGAGCGACGATGCTTCCTTCGACTGAGGTCCCGGCCCATTTGCCAGGAGAGGCCTGCCCAGGTTACTCTCCTGGGCAATTCCGCTTCAAGCCCGGGTGCATGCGCGCCATCCTGACGCTGCTGGTCGGTCTGACCCTGTCCGTCACCGCGACCTTCGCCTGGGCGGCGGACAAGCGGGTGGCGCTGGTCATCGGCAACTCGGCCTATCGGAAGTTCCCGCAGCTCCCGAATCCCAGGAACGACGCGGAGGACGTCACCGCCGCGTTGAAGAAGATCGGCTTCGAGGTCCTGGGCGGCTCCGACCTGACGCGCGATGCCGTGCGGGACAGCCTCCGGCAGTTCGCCCGCGCGGCGCAGGACGCGGAAGCGGCGCTCTTCTACTATGCCGGGCATGGCCTCCAGTATCGAGGCCGCAATTACATCGTGCCGGTCGACGCTCGGCTGCAGGACGAGTTCGACCTCGAATACGAGACCGTCCGGGTGGACGACGTGGTGGAGGAGCTGAACCGGGCAGCCGGGGCCCGCATCCTGATCCTGGACGCCTGCCGCAACCTGCCGCTCGCCACGCGGGCGAAGGACCCATTCAACTCGACCGGTCTCGCCAAGCTGTCGGGCCGCGGCATGATCGTGGCGTACGCCACCCAGGCGAACCAGGTGGCGTTCGACGGTACTGGCCGGAACAGCATCTTCACGGGCGCCTTCATCCAGGCGGTGCAGGAGCCGGGGCTCGACGCGGCGCAGATGTTCCAGCGGGTCGGCATGAACGTCGACCGGGTGACGCAGGGCCGGCAGACGCCGGAACTGTCCCTGTCCTATCCGGGGCAGTTCTACTTCAACAAGGGCGAGACCGAGCGGGAGGCCTGGCCGCGGGCACGGTCGAGCGGCGACCCCCAGGCGCTGCGCGACTTCATCGCCCGCTTCCCGAACAGCTTCCTGGTCGACGACGCGAAGGACCTGATCCGCCGGCTCGAATCGGTGGCGGGGAACGAGCCACGCCGGGCTGATCCCGACCGGGTCGTCAGCCAGCAATTCGCCCGCAAGACGGAGGAGGAGGCCCCCGTCCGCTCCAAGGAGGATGCGGACCGCCTCGCTTGGGAGCGGCTGAAGGACGAGCAGAGGCGACGGGCGGAAGCCCGCGCCCAGGCCGAGCAGGAGCGCATCGCGGACGAGGCCCGGCAGAAGAAGCTCGCCGAGGATCGCGCCGCGAGCGAGGCGCGGGACCGTCAGCGGCAGGCGCAGGACGCCCGGGCCGAGGAGGCGCGCCGGCTCGCGGACGCGAAGGCAGAAGAAGCCCGCCGGCTCGCCGATGCCCGCGCCGAGGACGCGCGGCAGAAGAAGCTCGCGGAGGAGCGGGCGGCGACGGAGGCGCGCGAGCGTCAGCGTCTGGCGGCTGAGGCCAAGGCCGAGGAGGCCCGCCGGCTGGCCGACGCGAAGCGGCAGGAGCAGGAGCGGATCGCGGAGGAGGCCCGCCTCAAGAAGTTGGACCAGGAGCGCGCCGTCGCGGAAGCGAAGGAGCGCCAGCGCCAGATCCAGGAGGCGAAGGCCGAGGAGGACCGCCGAAGGATCGAGGCCCGCCGCCTCGAGGCGGAGCGGGCCGCCGAGGATGCGCGGCAGAAGAAGCTCGCCGAGGATGCGGCGGCCGCGGAGGCGCGCGAACGCCAGCGCCAGATCCAGGAGGCGAGGGCCGAGGACGAACGCCGGCAGGCGGAGGCGCGCCGCCAGGAGCAGCAGCGGGTGGCCGAGGAGGCGCGCCAGCGCAAGCTCGCCGAGGAAGCCGCCGCCGCGGACGCACGCGAGCGGCAGCGCCTGGCCGAAGCACAGGCCGACGAGGGCCGCCGCCAGGAGATCGCCCGCCGGGCCGAGCAGGACCGCGCCGCCGCCGATGCGCAGGACACGCAGCGCCGGCAGGCGCTCCTCCAGAGCGAGACGCCGCGGGCGGGGACGCAGCTCGCCTATGCCGGCACCTCACAGG
>CALMTJ010000379.1 GCA_937872715.1 uncultured Methylobacteriaceae bacterium | reverse complement strand
GCCCATCATCTTCTACCATGCCCCGAACAGCCGCTCGTCGGGAACGCTGACGCTCCTCGAGGAGCTCGGCGCCCCCTACCGGATCCACGCGCTGAACCTTCCGGCCGGCGAGCAGCGGCAGCCGGCCTACCTCGCCGTCAATCCCATGGGGAAGGTCCCGGCCATCATGCACGGCGACGCGCTGGTGACGGAGCAGCCGGCCATCTTCACCTACTTGGCCGACCTCTTCCCGGAGGCCGGGCTCGCGCCGGCGATCGGCGACCGGCTGCGCGGCCCGTATCTCCGCTGGTTCGCCTTCTATGGCGGGTGTTTCGAGCCGGCGCTCGTCGACAAGGCCATGGGCCACGCGCCGAGCCAGGCGGCGATGTCGCCCTACGGCGATTACGGGACGGTGATGGAGACGCTCACGGCGCAGTTGAGGGCCGGCACCTTTCTCCTCGGGGACCGGCTCACGGCGCTGGACATCCTGTGGGCCGGCGCGCTCCGGTGGACGGTCATGTTCAAGCTGGTGCCGGAAAGCCCGGAGGTCATGGGCTACGTGGAGCGCGTGACGAGCCGCCCCGCCTTCGCCAAGGCGGCCGCCATCGACGTCAAGCTCGCGGCCGAGCAGGCGCCTCCCGCCGCCTGAGCCGCCCTCAGGCGGCGGTCTGCAGCCTGAGGGCGTGGCGGGCCGGGCTGAGATGCGCCCAGGCGGGGCGCCGAAAAACGAAGCCGAGCGGGGTTCCCCGGAACAGCCGCTCGATGACGAGCGGCAGGATCACCCCGGCCGCCGTCACCATCACGGACGCGACCCCGATATCGGACACGATCCCGGTCCTGACCAGGACGGCGCGGGTGGCCGCCATGGGCAGGAAGAAGGCGAGGTAGATCGCGATCGAATGCTCCCCGCAATAGCGGAAGGGCAGGGCGGTGGCCGTGCGGGTCAGCATCGACGCCCCGATCACGATCGCGAGCGCCCCCGCGAGGCCGAGCGCCAAGGCCACGAGCGGCATCTCGGCCAGCGTGGGCGCAGCCGGGTAGCCGGTCGGCGTCAGCGCCAGGACCCCGTTGACGAACGCCCAGCCGCACAGGAGCGCCACGCCCGACCCGACCCGCCGCGACGCCCAGCCGGCGATCCGGAAAACCTGCGGCGCGAACATGTACCCGGCCAGGAAATAGACCCAGCGGTCGCAGAACTCGTTCAGGAGGAAGGACGGCGTCTCGATCGGGAGGATCTGCAGGGACGTCGCGGCCGCGAGCAGCACCTGCGGCGAGACGCGGCGCAGGAGCTTCGTCGCGGCGGAGAAGATCGCCAGGATGTAGATGAACCAGAGCGTCGAATAGGGCTCGATCAGGCTCACGGCGATGTGGCGGGCGAATTCGGCCGGCGAGCCGCCCGAGAGCTGGCCGTATTTGAAGCCGGACTGGATGACGAGCCACAGCACGTAGAAATAGGCGAAGTGGACGACGCGCTTGTCGGCAAAGCTGCGCCAGTCGCGATCGATCACCCGTGACAGGAACAGGCCGGAGACGAGAAAGAAGTCCGGCATCCGGAAGGGCCTGGCGAAGGCCACGACCCAATGCATGAAGCCGTGCCCGCCCATCTCCGCGCCGGTGCCCAGCGTGGAATGCATCATCACGACGAGGACGATGCAGATGCCCTTCGCGGTGTCGACCCAGGCCATCCGCCCCGGCTCGCCCGGCCCGGACGCCCTCCGGCGGGAATAGCTGACGATCTCCATCCGGCCTGGATAGCCGACAAACCTTCACGGGGCCGTAACGCCCGTCGGGCGGTTAACGGCCGCGAGCGGGACTTGCGTCGATTCGGGACGCTCTCTCACTCCTGTCAATGCTTGCCGGCCGGCCGGTGAACAGTTAATTTCTCCTTAACCACATCAGGCGGCGGGTGAAGCCCGTCGGGTGGCCAAGGTGCGCGGCGTATGAGTGAATTCGAGTACCCGCTGGCGAGGGCCGGCGGAATCCGTCGGGCGCGGGGACCGGCCGGTCCTTGGCTCTTCGTGTGCCTCGCGGCGGGGCTTCTCCTCGGGGGTGCCGGGAACGGGACCGGGTCGCCCGACAGGTTCGGCCAGGCCGCCGCGGCTCCAGGGCCGGGCGCGGCCTCGCGGGACGCGGCAGGCCGCGTCGCCTCGAACCGGATGCCTCTTCCGACCGACCGCGTGCTAGTCGCGAGCCCGGAGATGCTGGGCGGCGGCCAATCCCCGGACATCTGGTCGACGCCTCTCGCCCTCCGGGGCGGGGCGGATGCCGATCCGATCGCGCCGGACGAGGCGACGGCGCGTGATCGCCCGCCCGAGATCCAGGCCGCGAAGGACGTCGCCGGCCCGGCCGACCCGCGCTTCAGCCATGCGAGCCTGATCGATCTCGGGCGCGGCTCGGCCGCGGGAGGCTCCCCCGGCATCGATCGCATCGCGCCCGA
>CALMTJ010000378.1 GCA_937872715.1 uncultured Methylobacteriaceae bacterium | reverse complement strand
GGCTGGCCGTCCGTCACGCTGCGGCACGCCGGCCCGGCAGGGCCGTGCCGAGCCGGGCCGCGAGACGAGCCATGAGGTAATCGACCTCCGCCCGGGCCGCCGCGCCCAGGGCGGCGCCGGGCTTGCGCTGCGCATCGGAGGCCAGCAGCCCCCGCTTCATCAGGACGTATTTGCGCACCGCGAGCCCGATGCCGGGCTGCTGCTCGTAGCGGAGCAGCGGCAGGTGCGCGTCGAACACGTCGTGCGCCTCGTCCCGCCGGCCGGCCTTCCCCAGCCGCACCACCTCGACCAGCATCTCCGGATAGGCGTAGCCCGTCATGGCGCCGTCCGCGCCCCGCTCCGTCTCGAAATCGAGGAACAAGCCGCCATTCCCGGTCAGGATGGAGATCGGCCGCATGGAGCCGTTCTCCTGGAACCCGCGCAGGGCCGAGATCTTATCGAGCCCCGGCCAATCCTCGTGCTTGAGCATGACGCAGGAGGCGTGCTCGGCGACGATCCGCCGGATGACGTCCGGATTCATCTGCACGGACAGCGTCAGCGGGTAATCCTGGATGGCGAACGGGATGTCGGTCCCGATCGCCTCCACGGCGCCCCGGTAATAGCCGAGGATCTGGTCGTCCGTCCTGAGGCTCGGCACGGGCGCGATCATCACACCGGCCGCGCCGCTCTCCATGACGGCGCGGGCGAGCGACCGCATGGCGGCGAAACCGGGCGCGGAGACGCCGACGATGACCGGCAGGCCGAGCCGCTCGATGAAGCGGCGCGCCACCGCGAGGGATTCGGCCGGCTCGAGCTTCGGCGCCTCGCCCATGATGCCGAGCACCGTGGCGCCCGTGGCGCCGGCTGCACGATAGGCCTCGATCAGCCGGTCGATCGAGCCTTCGTCGACCCGCCCGTCCTCGCCGAACGGCGTCGGCGCGATCGGGTAGACGCCCGAGGCGGAGGCATCGAGGAGCATGGATCCGTTCCTGGGGACGAGGGCGACGTGCCGCCATAGAACGGGCGGCGTTCCCCGGCTACGGGAGATCGCCCGCATGGTCCGGAGTATCGAGAGGCGGGCCGGAACATCCCCGTTCATCGTTGCGAGCGGAGGGAGGCAATCTCCAGCCGGCGCGCGCTCCCTGCGTCGCCTCGCTCCGCTCGCGATGACGGATGGAGCTGAGGCCGGGAACAGACCCGACCTCCTATCCGGACGCCTCGACGAAGCTGTCCAGCACGGTCTTCCGGCCCGCCTTGTCGAAATCCACGGTCAGCTTGTTGCCGTCGACGGACGCCACCGTGCCGGGGCCGAACTTGAGGTGGAGCACCCGGGCTCCCGTGCCGTAAGGCGAGGGGGCGCCGGTCGATTTCGCCAGGATCTCGCCCTCGATCAGCATCGGGCCGGGCTTGCGGCCGCGCGACGAGGTGCCGAACCCCGCCCCGTAG
>CALMTJ010000377.1 GCA_937872715.1 uncultured Methylobacteriaceae bacterium | reverse complement strand
GAGGTTGCCCGACCCGTAATCGACGATCGCGACGGTCACCGGCGGCTCTCGCCGTCCGGGAACAGCCCGATGATCGGTTCGCCGCCGCGGCGAGGGACGCTCGGCACGGCCGCCCGGTTCGCGGCGGCCGCCGCGTCCGGCCGGGCCGGGAAGCCGGAGGGCTGCCCGCCGCCGCCCGCGGGAGCCGCCAGCCATCGGGTGAAGCTCTTCGTCTCGGCCTCGGCCGCGTTGCCGGCCGCGACCACGTCGACCTCCGGCCGTCCGCGCCAGGCGAGATCCAGGCGGCGGAGGCTCGCGCCCTCCAGCCCGAACAGCCCGTGCAGGAGGAGTTGCGCCCCCGCCATCGTCCCGGGGCCGGCGCCGAGCGCCGCGAGGCCGAGTCCCGATGCCAGAACGACCGCCAGGGCGGCGAGCGCCGGCAGCCAGTTGCGGTGGATGAGCAGCCACAGGAAGGGCGCCACGAAGACGGGCAGTATCGCCCGGGACCGAGCCGGCCGGCAGGTGCAGGGTGTAGGTCGCCATCTAGAGCGCGCCCTTCGTGGACGGCACCCGGTCGCCCTCCCGGCCGTCCAGGGCCGTCGCCTGCCTCAGCGCCCGGGCCAGTCCCTTGAAGCAGCTCTCCGCGATATGGTGGCTGTTGGCCCCGTACAGCGTTTCCACGTGCAGCGTGATCCCGGCATGGGTCGAGAAGGCCTGGAAGAACTCCCGCACCAGCTCCGTGTCGAAATCCCCGACCTTCTCCGTCGGGAAGGTCGTCCGGAACACGAGGAAAGGGCGGCCGGAGAGATCGACCGCGACGCGGGTCAGCGTCTCGTCCATCGGCAGGTGGAGGCTGGCATAGCGGGCGACGCCCTTCTTGTCGCCGAGCGCCTTCGCGAAGGCCTGGCCTAGGGCGATGCCGGTATCCTCGGCCGTGTGATGCCCGTCCACGTGGAGGTCTCCCGTCACGGCGACGTCCAGGTCGAACAGCGCGTGGCGGCCGAACAGCTCGAGCATGTGGTCGAGGAAGCCGATCCCGGTCGACACGGCCGCCCGGCCGCTCCCGTCGATCGCGACGGATACGGACACGTCCGTCTCGCCCGTCCGGCGGCTCACGCTCGCGGAACGCATCTGTCCCCCCGGTTCGCGGATATCGTCGGGAAGCCGGCTGAGTAGCAAGGCGCAGGCCGGAACGCCACCTGCGCCCGCGACGCGCTGGATTTCCGTCCGGGCATGACTAAGTGACCGCTTCCACCGGAGACGGCCTTTGCCCGACGATGCCCCGCCCCGCATGCACGCGACCACCATCCTGATGGTCCGCAAGGACGGCCGGGTGGTGATCGGCGGCGACGGGCAGGTCAGCCTGGGCCAGACCATCGTGAAGGGCAACGCCCGCAAGGTCCGGCGGCTCGCCAAGGGCGGGGTGATCGGCGGCTTCGCGGGCGCGACGGCCGACGCCTTACCGCTGTTCGAGCGGGTGGAAGGCAAGCTCGTGCAATATCCCGGGCAGCTCACCCGGGCGTGCGG
>CALMTJ010000376.1:7607-8816 GCA_937872715.1 uncultured Methylobacteriaceae bacterium | reverse complement strand
TCGTGACCAGCGCCGCCGCGACCCCCGCCGCGACCGCCAGCCCGGCCGGACCGAGCGCGCGCGGCACCCGCAATCCGAACAGGCTGCCGGGGATCCCGAGCCCGAGGAGAGCGACGAAGAGCGGGAAGGGCCCGAGCGCGAAGGTCAGGATCCAAGGCAGCGCCACGACCGACAGCCGCGAATACCACGCGATCCCGGTGAATTCGACGAGGCGGGGGAGATGGATCGCGAGCCAGGCGGCGACGGGCAGGAAGGCGAGCGTTGCGGGCCAGCTCCGCACCACCTCGCGGGGACGGCGCCACAGGGCCGTCGCGGCCTGGCAGGCGACCAGGATCAACGCGTAGTAGTGGGTCAGGATGGCGAGCGCGGCGACGCCGGCCCAGGCGAGCGCCCGGGCGCGGTCCGGCCGGGCGAGCCAGCGTCCGTGGAGCAGCGTCGCGGCCGTGCAGAGAAGCAGCAGGAGCCCGTAGCCGCGCGCTTCCTGCGACATCCAGAGGCCGGGCGTCCAGCAGGCGAGGAGGCCCGCCCAGACGAGAGCCGGGCGTCGCCCCGCGACCCCGCCGGCCGCGAGCGCGACGAGCGGGACGGCGAGGCCGAACAGCACGGAGGGTGCGCGAAGCGCCGCGTTGCCGATGCCGAACGGCCCCGCCCACAGGTACATCAGCCCGTAATAGAGGGGCGCGTTGATGTCCGAGTAGATGCGCTCGGCGAACCCGGAGAGGCTCGTCTGGCTCGCGATCCAGCCGGTCCAGACCTCGTCCAGCCAGAGCTGCTCGTCCGCGCCGACGAACAGCCGAAGGATGGCCGTGACGACGAGCGCCCCGGCCACAGCCGCCGGGAGGACGGCCGGCCGCGCCAGGCCGGATCGCAGCCGCTCGACGATCGCCGGCTCGGCCGCCAGCGCTTGTTCCACCATCCGCCCGTCCCCGGCCCGGGTGGCATCTTCCCCCGCGCCGCCCAGCAAACACTTAACCCGTGCGGGAGCGCTGCCCCGTCGTGCCGCGCGTCGGCCGACGGCGCCCCTCAGACCTACCAGGTGCCGATATTCGGCATGGAGGCCCAGGGCTCGGCCTTATCCTTCGCCTCGCCTTTCTGCAGGATCTCGATCGAGATCCCGTCCGGGGATTTCACGAAAGCCATGCGGCCGTCGCGCGGGGGACGGTTGATCGTGACGCCCTTGTCCATGAGCGACCGGCAGAAGCCGTAGAT
>CALMTJ010000376.1:7053-7597 GCA_937872715.1 uncultured Methylobacteriaceae bacterium | reverse complement strand
CCGTAGATGTCGTCGACCTGATAGGCGAGATGGCCGAAATTCCGGCCGCCGCCATACTCCTCCGGGTCCCAATTGTAGGTGAGCTCGACGAGGGGCGTCCTGGTCGCGCTGGCCCGATCGACATCGCCGGTCGCGGCCAGGAAGACCAGCGTGTAGCGGCCCTGCTCGCTGTCCACGCGCCGGACCTCCTTCAGCCCGAACTTGCCGCAATACCAGTCGAGCGAGGCGCCGAGATCGCTGACCCGGACCATGGTGTGAAGGTACTCCATTCCCGTTCCTCTCGTCTGCCGGGCCGCCCGCGCGTCACAGGAGGCGGCGGATGCCGGTCTCCAGCCCGCCCGGACGCCGTCGCGGGGCGTAGCGGGCAACGACGGCGCCCGAGCGGTCGACCAGGAACTTGGTGAAGTTCCACTTGACGCTGCGGGTTCCGAGGATGCCCGGCCTTTTCCGCTTCAGGAAGTCGTAGAGCGGGTCGGCCTTCGGGCCGTTCACGTCTATCTTGCCGAAGAGCGGGAAGTTCACGTCGTAGGCGATCCGGCAGAAG
>CALMTJ010000376.1:0-7043 GCA_937872715.1 uncultured Methylobacteriaceae bacterium | reverse complement strand
CGATCTCCCGCGCGTTGCCGGGCTCCTGCCCGCCGAACTGGTCGCACGGGAAGGCGAGGACGGAGAAGCCGAGCGGGCTCAGCCGCTTGTGGAGGTCCACGAGCTCGGCATATTGCGGCGTGTACGCGCAGAAGCTCGCCGTGTTGACGACCAGGAGCACGCGGCCGCGGAACTGCGCCAGGGAAATGGCGTCCCCGTCCGAACCCTCGACGGCGAAATCGTAGATCGTCACCGGCGCACCGGACATCCTCGCGCGTTGCAGCGCCTCCAGGGCTCGGCGATAACCCGTTCGACCTTCCGGCGACAGCCCTCACCGATGCGCACCGACACCCACGCCCTCACCCGCCTCGCGGACTACCGCCCGAGCGATTACCTGGTCGACCGGGTCGAGCTCGACATCGTCCTTCACCCGACGGCCACGGCGGTCCGCTCGCGGCTGTTCCTCCGGCCGAACCCCGCCGGGCGGGCGGGCTCCCCCCTCGTGCTGGACGGGGGCGATCTTCTGCTACGCGGCCTCGAGATCGACGGGGCGGTCGCGCCGGCAGGATCGTACCTCGCGAGCCCCGAATCGCTGACCGTCCTCCACCCGCCGGCCGGACCGTTCGAGCTCGCGATCGTGACGGAGGTGAACCCGACGGCGAACACGAAGCTGATGGGCCTCTACCGCTCGGGCGGCGTGTATTGCACGCAATGCGAGGCGGACGGCTTCCGGCGCATCTCGTATTTCCTCGACCGCCCGGATGTGCTCGCCGTCTACACCACCCGGATCGAGGCGGATGGGGAGGAGGCCCCGGTGCTCCTCGGCAACGGCAACCTCGTCGAGAGCGGCGACGCGGGCGAGAGCGGGCGCCGTTACGCGGTGTGGCACGACCCGTTCCCGAAGCCCTGCTACCTGTTCGCGCTCGTGGCGGGTCGCCTCGACAAGCTCGCCAAGCCCTACCGGACGGCCGGCGGCCGCGACGTCGAGATCGCCGTCTGGGTTGAACCCGGCAAGGCGGACCGCGCCGCCTACGCGCTCGACGCGCTCGAGCGGTCGATGCGCTGGGACGAGCGGGTGTTCGGGCGCGATTACGACCTCGACGTGTTCAACGTCGTCGCCGTATCCGACTTCAACATGGGCGCCATGGAGAACAAGGGCCTCAACATCTTCAACGACAAATACGTGCTGGCGAGCCCGGAGACGGCGACCGATGCCGATTATGCGGGCATCGAGACCGTGATCGCCCACGAGTACTTCCACAACTGGACGGGCAACCGCATCACCTGCCGGGACTGGTTCCAGCTCTGCCTGAAGGAAGGGCTGACCGTCTTCCGCGATCAGGAATTCTCGTCCGACGAGCGCTCCCGCGCGGTGCACCGGATCTCGGAGGTTCGCACGCTTCGGGCGCGGCAATTCCCGGAGGATGCCGGCCCGCTCGCCCACCCGGTGCGGCCGACGGCCTATCGGGAAATCAACAACTTCTACACGGCGACCGTCTACGAGAAGGGCGCCGAGATCGTCCGCATGCTGAAGACGCTGCTCGGTCCGGCTGATTTCGCCCGCGGCATGACGCTCTATTTCGAGCGCTTCGACGGCACGGCCGCGACCGTCGAGGATTTTCTCGATTGCTTCGCGACGGTGTCCGCCCGCGACCTCGGCCAGTTCTCGGCCTGGTACCGGCAAGCCGGCACGCCGGTCGTGACGGTGGAGACCTCCTACGACGAAGCCTCCCGCTCCTTTCGGCTCGACCTCGCCCAGGAGACCCCGCCGACCCCGGACCAGCCGGACAAGGAGCCGCTCGTCATCCCGGTGGCGCTGGGCTTCCTCGCGCCGGATGGCGGAGACGCGGGTTTGCGGCACGGCCGCATCCGCGACGACGGCGTGCTCCTCCTCGACCAGCCCTCCATCAGCCTCGCCGTCCACGACGTTCCCGAGCGGCCGGTCCCGTCCGTGCTGCGCGCCTTCTCGGCGCCCGTGCGGCTGAAGCTGGACCTTCCGGACGCGGACCTCCTCCACCTCCTCCGGCACGATCCCGACCCCTTCAACCGCTGGCAATCGGCGCAGGTCGTCGCGCTGCGGGGGCTCGTCCGGACGAGCCGCGGGGAGGACGGCGCGTCCGGGGAAGAGCTATCCTCCGCTCTCGGACATGTTCTCGCGTCGGCCGGGCAAGAGGACCCGGCCTTCGCCGCGCTCGTCCTCACCCTTCCCGGCGAGGCCGAGATCGCGGGCGAGATCGGGCAGGAGGTCGATCCGGACGCGATCCACACCGCCCGAGACGCGCTGCGTGGCCAGCTCGGCCGCGCACTCGCCGAACCCCTGCGGACGCTCCGCCGCGACGGGGAAGCCGCCCTCCCCTACTCGCCGGACGCCGCGAGTGCCGGACGCCGTTCGCTCCGCAACGTCGCGCTCGACCTCCTGACCGCGTCCGATCCCGTCGAGGGAGGCCGACTCGCTTCGGCGCAGTTGCGGGACGCCACCAACATGAGCGACCGGATCGCCGCCTTGTCGGCCCTGTCGCAGAGGCCTGGGGACGCCCGCGAGGACGCCTTCGCGGCCTTCGCGGAGCGCTACGCCACCGAGCCCCTCGCCCTCGACAAATGGTTCGCCCTTCAGGCCGTCATCCCCGAGGCCGGGACGATCGAGCGGGTGCGCCGGCTGATGGCGCATCCGGCCTTCTCCTTTGGCAATCCGAACCGCGTCCGCGCGCTGATCGGCGCCTTCGCCGGCGGCAACCCGACCCAGTTTCACCGCCTCGACGGGGCGGGCTACGACCTCCTGGCCGAGGTCGTGCTGGCGCTGGACGGCACGAATTCGCAGATCGCCGCGCGCCTCCTCACCTCCTTCGGGACATGGCGCACCATGACGAGCGAGCGCCGCCTCGCGGCTCGCGCGTCCCTCGGCCGGATCGCCGTCCGTCCCGAGCTCTCCCGCGACGTCGCCGACATCGTGGGCCGTTCGCTGGCCGAGCCCCCGGCGCCGCAGACGGGCGGGTGAGTCGTCGGGGCAACACCGGCCGGAAAGCTAACGCTTCGTGACCTCGCGCGCTTGTCAGGTCTGTTGTCCTCGATTCTATTCATCGTGATTCGAGGAGATGCGGCGCGTCTTCCCGAGCCGGATGGTGATCGGAGGACTCGCGCATGGGAGCGCACGCCCCTGGCGTAGCAGCGCGCGTTGATGCGAACCGGTTTCGAGTACCCCCATTCCTGATCCAGATCGTCGCGCAGGTCGGCAAGGCGCCGCTGCGGGCCTGGCACGCCCTTCCCGTCCTGGCCGCTGGGCTTCTCCTCGCGATCCTGCCCGTCGCGCTGGAGCGCGCGAGGTCCGATCGCGAGGCCGTGCTCGCTGAAGGGCTCGCCCGATCGGAGTTCCTGCTCGGGATCGTGGCCGGAGAGCTCGGCCGCATGAGCGGCGGCGCGCGACCGTCGGTGTCCGATCTCGATGCCGCGTCGCGCCACATCCCGGCCGGGATCGCGAAGCTCGGCGGCGAGCTGATCCTCATCGACGATGCCGGCCGCATCCTGGCCGTCTCGGGCGGGGAGCAAGATGCGGCCGCGATCGCGGCCGAACTGCTCGACGACCCCCATCCGGCGGTGCTGATGCCCGGAGCCGGCCCGATGGGGGTGAAGCTGCGGGACGGCACGGAGGCGATCGTCGGGATCCGGCCGCTCCCGGGTGGCGCCCGCCTGGGGATCGTGCAGCCGGTCGAGGCGCTGCTCCGCTCGGTCCGCCCATGGGGGGCGGCCCATACCGGCCTCTGCTTCGCCGTCGCGACCTGCCTTCTGGCGGGTGCCGCGGTCGCGGCGCTGGCGAGAAGCGTCGCGAGCACGAGGCGCGCCCGCGACCAGCTCGCCCGGCGGGTCGACACCTCGCTCGGGCGCGCCCGCTGCGGGTTGTGGGACTGGGACCTCGCCCGAGGCGCCGTCACCTGGTCGGGCTCGATGTTCGAGCTCCTGGGCTACGAGCCGCGCGGCGGCCCGATCAGCTTCGCCGAGGTGAACGAGCTCATCCACCCGGACGACCGCGCGCTGGCCGAGCTGACGGAGGGCCTGGGCGCCGATCCGGCCCGACCGATCGACCAGGAGTTCCGGGTCCGCAGCTCGCAAGGCGCCTGGCGCTGGCTCCGCATCCGGTCCGAGATGATGATCGAGCCCGAGGACGGGACGCGCCATCTCGTCGGCATCGCGGTCGACGTCACGGACGAGCGTTGCTCCGCGGAGCGGAACGCGACGGCGGACGTTCGGCTCCGGGACGCGCTGGAGGCCGTCTCGGAGGCCTTCGTCCTCTGGGATTCCGAAAACCGCCTCGTCCTCTGCAACTCGAAATTCCGGTCCTTCCACGATCTCGACCCCGGCGCGGCCGTCGTAGGCGCGACCTATGCGGAGATCATCCGGGGCAGCCGGCCGCCTCTCGTCGCCTCCCAGGCCGTGCGCGAGAACGCGGCCGAACCCGGCAGCCGTACGCTCGAGGCGCAGCTCGCGGACGGGCGCTGGCTCCAGATCAACGAGCGCCGCACCCGGGATGGCGGTTACGTGTCCGTCGGCACGGACATCACGGCGCTCAAACGGCACGAGGCGGACCTCCTCGATTCGAAGAGCCGTCTCCTCCGCACCGTCCGCGACCTGACGCGGTCACGCGAGGTCCTGAGGTCGCAAGCGGAGCGGTTATCCGAACTCGCCGGCCTCCACGAGGAGCAGAAGGTCGCCGCCGAGGCCGCGAACCACGCCAAGACCGAGTTCCTGCGCAAGATGAGCCACGAGCTGCGCACGCCGCTGAACGCGGTGATCGGGTTCGCGGAGGTGATGGGGCACGAGATGTTCGGCCCGCTCGGCAACGAGCGCTACCGCGATTATGCCCGCGGCATCCACGCGAGCGGGACGAGCCTCCTCGCGATGGTGGAGGATATCCTGCAGATGTCGCGGCTGGAATCGGGGCGATTCGGGCTCGCGACCGGACCTGTTTCGCCGGACGAGGTCGTCGCGGGCGCGCTCGCGGATGTCGGGGAGGATGCGGCCGCGAAACGCGTCACCGTCATGTCCGAGGCCGGACGGCATGCCCCGATCGAGGCGGATGGACGGGCGCTGCGGCAGGCCGTCCGCAACATCCTGGACAATTCGGTGAAGTTCGCCCGTCCGGGCACCGCCGTGAGGGTCAGGGCGGTGCGGGTCGCGGATGCGCTCAACATCTTCGTGGTCGATGACGGGCCCGGCATCCCGAGCGCCTTCCTGCCGCGCCTCGGCCGCCCGTTCGAGCAGCCGGAGCCCGAATCCACCCGCGCCTGCAAAGGGGCCGGCCTCGGCATCGCGCTCGCGCGCGCGATCGTCGAGATGCATGGCGGCCGGCTCCGCATCAGGTCGCGGGAGGGGATCGGCACGGCCGTGCTGCTGCGCGTGCCGGCGCGCCACGCGGCCGCGAATGACGAGGTCGCCGCCTCCGAGCGTCCGTCCGTCCGGCAGCTCGAAGCCGCCGGGTAGGTCACGCCGCCACGGCCGGGACGGGTCTCGGGAGACACAGCACGGCTTCGAGGCCCGGCCCGTTGTCCCGCAGCTTGAGGGCGCCGCCATGGAGGTGCGCGACCGCGGATGCGAGGCTCAGGCCAAGCCCGAATCCCGGCCGCGAGCGCGCCTGTTCGAGGCGGACGAAACGGCCCGTGACGCGTTCGCGATCGTCGGCCGGAATGCCAGGGCCACGGTCGCCGACGGCGATCAGCACGCTGTCCCCGTCCCGCATCGCCCTGACGGTCACGGGCGCGTTGGCCGAGCCCGGTTCCGTCCCGTATTTCAGCGCGTTGTCGACGAGGTTCGCGACCGCCTGCCCGACGAGCTCGCGGCTGCCCCGGACCGGAAGCCCGGGCTCGGCCTCGACCGTGATGGCCGTGCCGGCCTCCTCCGCGAGCGGCTCGTAGAGCTCGGCCACGCCGCGGGCGACCTCCGCCACGTCGAACTCGGCCATCGCCTCGATCCCGTGCCCGGCCTCCAGCCTCGCGATCATGAGGAGCGCGTTGAAGATGCGGATCAGGCCGTCGCTCTCCTCGATCACGGCCTCCAGCGAACCCCGCAGGTCGTCGGTGCTCCCCGGCCCGCGCAGGGCCTCGTCCGCCCTGTTGCGGAGGCGCGTGAGCGGCGTCTTCAGGTCGTGCGCGATGTTGTTCGACACCTCCGTCAGGCCGGTCATCAGCTCGCCGATGCGGTCCAGCATGGCGTTCAGCTTCAGAGCCAGGCGGTCGAACTCGTCGCCGGTGCCGGCGATCGGGAGCCGCCCCGCGAGGGCGCCCGCCATGATGGTCTCCGTCGTGTCCGTCATGTCGTCGACGCGCTTCAGCACGCGCTTCGTCACGAACCACCCGCCCAGGAAGCCGAGCACGAGGATGAGCAGGACGGAAAGGCCGAAGGCCCGCCCGATGATGTCCTGGATGCGCAGCCGCTCCTCGACGTCGCGCCCGACGAGCAGCCGGAACCCTCCCGGCAGGAGGAACACCCGAACGATGGCCCGGTGGTCGCGCGTCTCGTCCTCCGTCCGGCGGTAATCGATCTCGCGCTGCCCGGCGGTGTCGAGCGTTCCGGGCGGGAGGGAGCCGACATTCCCGGCGATGCGCTCGCCCACGTAGTTGGTCACGAGGTAGAGCGACGCGCCGGGCTGGCGTCCGCGCCGGTCGACGATGGCGACGAGCCGCCGGATGCCGGCCACCCGGTATTGCTCGGCGAGCCCGGTGATCTCCGCCTCTATCGTGTCGACGATCTGGTCGTCGAGGACGCGCGTCGCGCTCCAGGCGACGTAGCCGAGGACGGTGAAGGCGAAGATCGCGAAGACGAACAGGTAGGCGAGAGACAGCCTGAACGCCGTCGTCCGGACGAGCTTCGGCAGGACGCTATTTCGCAACGTCCCGGACCATGTAGCCGGCGCCCCGGATCGTGTGGATCAGCGGCCGCTCGAATCCCTTGTCGATCTTGGAGCGCAGGCGGGAGACGTGGACGTCGATGACGTTCGTCTGCGGGTCGAAATGGTAGTCCCAGACGTGCTCCAGCAGCATGGTCCGCGTGACGACCTGCCCGGCATGGCGCACGAG
>CALMTJ010000375.1 GCA_937872715.1 uncultured Methylobacteriaceae bacterium | reverse complement strand
TGGCGAGGCCGCTCGCGGTCGCGCCGTACTCCTCCGGGGTCGCGGCCGCGAGTTCCGGGAGCCCGACCGTGTTGAGGATGGCGTAGCCGATCCGGGACACGAGATGCGTGCCCTCGAGCGCCACGAAGGGCACGCCCATCCAGAGCGTGTCCATGCTGGTCGTGCCGCCGTTATACGGAAAGGGATCGAGCGCGATGTCGATCCGGTTGTAGAGGACGTACTGGTTCTTCGGCAGGCGCGGCTCGAGGTCGATCCGCTCGAGCGGCAACCCGAGCCGGCCGAGCCGTTCGACCACCTTGTCGCGGGTGCGAACCTTGTCGACGTTCATGATCTCCATGAGGAGGCGCGATCCCGGCACCCGGCGCAGGATCTCTCCCCAGGCGGTCAGGGCCGCATCGCTCAGCTTCGAGTAGTTGTTGAAGCAGCCGAAGGTGATGTGGCCGGCATCCTCCGACGGCGGGTGGTCGATCGGGACGGGAGCGGACGGGCTGCCGCCGTAGCAGACCGCCATGTCGGGCATGCGCCAGAGCGCTTCGGTGCTGTAGGCCTCGACGCCGTCCGGCTCCGTCATGTCGGCCAGGCGGTAATCGATAGCCGCGAGCCCCGTCGTGCCCGGATACCCGATCCAGGACACCTGCACGGGCGCGGGCTTGCGGGCGAAAACGAGCAGGCGGTTCCCCGACGTATGCCCCGACAGGTCGACCAGGATGTCGATGCCGTCGCGCTCGACGGCATCCGCGACGGCGTCGTCGTCCATACGCCGCACACAGGCATAGTGGTCGAAGGTGTCGCGCAGCCGCTCGGTCACGTCGTCGCTGACGATGGTGTGGGAATAGCCGAAGGTCTCGAACGCCGTGCGGTCGAGGCTGCGGAGCGCCGGCTCGAAGAAGAAGTTCACCGAGTGCTTGCGGAAGTCGCCGGACACGAAGCCGATCCGGAGGCGCCTTTCCGGGTCGCGGCCGTTCCGGAAGGGCCTCCGGCGCAGGAGCGGATCGCAGAACCGAGCGCCGAAATCCCGGGCATCGGCCGCGATCTGCTCCCGTGTGGCGCCCAGCATGTAGAGGCGGGTGAAGAGCCGGTTGCTGTGCGCGCTCCAGAGGTTCGCCTCCACGCTCGTCGCGTGCTGCAGGGCCTCCCGGGCGTCCATCCCGGGCTGCGCGTCCGGCTTCAGCTTGAGCATGCGGTCATAGCAGGCGACCGCCTCCTCGAACTCGCCCGAATCGCGGAGCGCCATGGACAGGTTCGCGAAGGTTTCCGGACGGTCTGGATCGAGCGATGCGGCCCGTCGGAGCGCCTCCACGGCCTCCTCCGGCTGGCCGAGCTCGCGCAGGACGTTGCCGAGATTCACGAGCGCCGGGAGGTATTCGGGCGAGCGCTCGAAGAGCGTTTCCAGGGTGCCGTGCGCCTCGTCCAGCATGCCGAGGTTGCGGTAGGCGTTGGCCGCGTTGTTGTAGGCCTCGATGAAATCCGGCCGGAGCTGGACGGCGTAGCCGAACTCGACCAGCGCGTCCTGGTACCGGAACTGTTCGGCCAGGATGTTGCCGAGGTTGAAGTGGAGATCGGCGTTCGCGGGGGCGAGCGCGATGCCTTCCCGGAGCCGGTCGGCCGCCTCGTCGTGGCGCCCCGCCGCCATGAGGAGCGTGCCGAGGTTGCTGTGGATGTCGGCGAGGTCCGGGCGCCGGCGCAAAGCCTCCTCCAGGTGGGGGAGGGCGTCCTCCGGCCGGCCCATATCCTTCAGGAGGTTGCCGAGATTGTTGCGGGCGAAGGCGTGGCCCGGATCGGTCCGGATGGCCTCCTCGTAGCGGGCGAGCGCGGCCTCCCTGTCGCCGCTCTTCGTGAGCGAGACGCCGAGATGGCACATGGCGTCCGCGTAGCCGGGCCGGAGCGCGAGGGCACGTTCGAAGCTCGCGATCGCGTCCTCGAGGAGCCCCGCCTCGTGCTGAGCGAGGCCGAGATTGTTCCAGCCGAGCGCGTAGGCGGGCTCCGCCGCCAGCAGCGTCCGGTATTCCGCGATCGCTTCGTCCGTGCGCCCGAGGGTCGTCAGCGTGCTGGCGAGATTGTTGCGGACCTGAATGTCGGCAGGATCGAAGGCGAGCGCCGCCCCGTAGCATTCGGCCGCTTCGGCGTGGCGGTCCTGCGCGTGGAGGGTATTGCCGAGGAAGAGGTGGTAGGCGGCCGTCCGGGGGGATTGCCCGATCGCCATGCGGAGGAGATCTCCCGCGAGGTCGAGCCGTCCGGTCCGGTAGGCGAGGATGCCGGCCAGGTGGAGGGCGCCCGGATGGCGCGGCTCGGCCGCGAGCACGATCTCGCAGGCGGCCTCCGCGTCCGGGAGGCGATCCGCCTCGTGCCACCGGATGGCGGCGGCCAGGATCCGGGCGGCGAAGCTCTTGCGGTCCCGCTCGTCGTCCAGCCCTCCCTCCGCATGCGCCGCGAATCGCTCCATGAGCGCGCGGGCCTCCGTCAGGCGGCCGCTTCCGGCGAGCGCCTCCGCGAGATCGAGCCAGGAGCGCGAGCGGCTCGGGTCGGCCTTGAGATCCGCCGCGAGATGCGGGATGGCGAGGTCGCTCCGGCCCTGCCGGAGAGCGGCCGCGGCGAGCCCGCGCAGCGCGTCCGGGCAGCCGGGGCGGGAGCGGAGCGCGTCCCCGAAGAGTCGCTCCGCATCCGCGATCCGGCCCTTCTCGAGCTTGACGGAGGCCCGCCGGAGCGCGGCGTCGGCGGGTGTCTCGCCCGCGGGCGAACGGAGGCGTCGGGCAGCGTGCATGGGGCGTCCGGGGTCGCGGACACGATCGGCCCGTACGGTAAAGGACGCCTTAAAACAGAGGCGGCGGAGCCGAGGCCCCGCCGCATCCGGGCCGGGGCGGAGCCCCGGCCAAGTCCCGATCAGCGCAGGAGCTGAAGCACGTTCTGCTGGGCCGTGTTGGCCAGCGACAGCGCGGAGATCGCGAGCGACTGGCGCGTGGACAGCGCCTGGGAGTTCGCAGCCTCCTCGTTCAGGTCGGCATTCGTCAGGTTGGACGAGCCGGTCTGCAGCGTGTTGATCAGGTTCTTCGTGAAATCCTGCCGGTTCTGCACGATGGTCAGGTTCGAGCCGAGCTGCGAGGAATAGCTGCGCAGCTTGCTCGTGGCCGCCGTGAGGTTCGACAGGACGGTGTTGATGTCCGCGTTGGCCGAGAACGAGCCCGTCGAGTTCGTCGCGATGGCCGCGAGCCCGATGCCCGTCGACGTGGCGTCGACGCCCTGGATCGAGACCGCGGACGTGTTGTCGGAGTTGAACTGGATCTTGAGCTTGTTGCTGGCGCTGCTGTCGTTGATCAGGTCGACGCCGTTGTAGCTCGAGTCACCCGCGAGCTGGTCGATCTGCGTGAGCAGGTCGTTGTACTGCTTGGCGAGATTGTAGCGCGTCTCGAGACCGTTGATCGTGAGGTCCTTGGTGTTGTTGGTCTCGTCGTAATAGCTCGTGTTGGCGTTGTCGGTACCGACAGTGGAGAAGCCGAGCGCCGTCCGCGTGGTCGAATCCGTGATCTCGATCTTGCCGGCGCCGTTCACGACGATGCTGGTCCCGTCCGAGCTCTTGGAGAAGATGCTCGCGCCGGCGGCCGAGTTCAGGCTGGAGACGGCGGTGTCGATCGTGGCATTGGCCGCGAGCGTGAAGTTCTTCGACGTCCCGTTCACGGTGAAGGTGATGTTCTGGCCCGTCGTCGCGCTCGAATAGGCCGAATAGGCGGTGCCGGTGGTGGTGATCGTCGTGGCGAGGGCCTGGTTCGCGACGGACTTCGCGGAATCGACGAGCTTCTGGATGTTGGTGATGCCCGTCGCGGCGGCGTTGATGGTCTGGACGCCGTTCGAGATGTTGTCGAGGAGGTTCGACAGGTCGCCGGCCCTGGAATCGAGGCTCTGCGAGGTGAAGAAGTTCAGCGGGTTGTCGAGGGCCGAGTTGACCTTCTTGCCGGTCGACAGGCGGGTCTGGGTCGAGGCGAGCAGATCGGAGGTGTTCTGCGCCGCGAGAAGGCTCTGCCGCGTGGCGGCCGAGAGAACGATACCGGACATGTGATCCTCTTTCTGAAGTCACGCACCTCCTTCCTGGAGGCCCGGCCAACATGCGGCCGGCGAGTTTCTCCGGGCTTAAACGGCGTGGGCCGGCCGGGAGAAAGTTCCAGGAGAGCGGCATCTCTTCCCCCCATGGTTTCCGAAAGGTGTGTTCGCCAGGGCGATTAACTCCGCCTTCAGCATGGAACCGTACGGTCGCCCACGGCCGGGCTTCGTCACGGCGCCGTCGCGAGAGGGCCGAGCGGCCGCGGCGGGTTCCCTCACTGGAGTGTTCCGCCGATGCAGCAGCAGGCCGCAGATGCCTATAGGCGCGTGTCCCAGGCCGCCTTGCCGCCCCGGGAGCTGGAGGCGACGGTCCTGATCCGGGCCGCGACGCGCCTGCAGGCGATCAGGGACGATTGGGAGACGAACCGGGCCGACCTGCCCGGCGCCCTGCAATTCAACCAGAAGCTCTGGACGATCCTCGTCACGTCCGTCACGGACGCGAACAACCCCGTCCCGGCCGAGATACGCCAGAACATCGTCGATCTCGGAATGTTCACCTTCAACAGGACGCTGTCGCTCCTGGCCGAGCCCGAGGCGAAGGGGATCGGCGCGCTGGTCAACATCAACCGCGAGATCGCGGCGGGCCTGCGGACGGCGCCGAAGGCGGCCGCCTGATCAGCCGAGCACGGCCAGGACCAGCCATTCGGCCGAGAGGGCCGGCTTTTGCGTCCCGTCGATCTCGACGGTGACGCGGTAGCGGAGCCGGATCTCCCCCGGTGTCCGCCGTTCGAGCCCGGCCAGGTGGAAGCGGCCCCGCAGGCGGGCGCCGGACCGGACGGGCGAGAGGAAGCGGACCCGCTCCAGCCCGTAATTGACGCCCATGCGCCGCCCGTCGATCGGCGGGATCGCCTCGCGCCCGAAGATCGAGAGGAGCGAGAGCGTCAGGAAGCCGTGCGCGATCGTTCCGCCGAACGGCGATTCCGCCGCCGCCCGGGCGGGGTCGACATGGATGAATTGATCGTCCCCCGTGGTCGCGGCGAAGGCGTCGATGTCCGCCTGCGAGACCGTCCGCCAGCCCGAGACGCCGATCTCCCGGCCGGTCAGGCCCTCCAGCTCGTCGATCGTCACGAGATCGACTCGCGGCTCGGAAGGCGCGACGCGGCCGTTCGGGCCGCGGCGTATTCGGCCGCGAGCCGCTCGATGCGCTCCGCCGCCGGGATCACCTCGGCCACCGTGCCGATCCCCTGGCCCGACCCCCAGACGTCGCGCCAGGCCTTGACCTGCTTGCCGTGCTCGTCCCGATTGCCGAAATCCATCTTCACGTCCTGAAGCGCGTCCAGCGCGGCCGGGTCGAGGCCCGATGCCACGATGGACGGCATGAGATAGTTGCCGTGCACGCCGGTGAAGACGGACGAGTAGACGATGTCGTCCGCGGCGCTGTCGACGATCATCTGCTTGTAGCGGTCCGGAGCGTTCGCCTCGGCCGTGGCGATGAAGGCCGAGCCGATATAGGCGAAATCGGCGCCCATCACCTCCGCGGCCCGGATCGCCCGGCCCGTCGCGATGGCGCCCGACAGCGCGACCGGCCCGTCGAACCAGCGGCGGGTCTCCTCGACGAGGGCGAAGGGCGAGGTCGTGCCGGCATGCCCGCCGGCGCCCGCCGCGACCGCGATCAGCCCGGTCGCGCCCTTCTCGATCGCCTTGCGGGCGAACGTCTGGTTGATGACGTCGTGCAGCGTGATGCCGCCCCAGCCCCGGACGGCCGCGTTCACCTCCGGCCGCGCGCCGAGGGAGGTGATGACCACCGGAACCCGGTAGCGGCCGCAGACGGCGAGGTCGCGTTCGAGGCGGGTATTGGACCGATGGACGATCTGGTTCACCGCATACGGCGCCGACGGCCGCTCGGGATGGGCGCGGTCATGGGCCGCGAGCTCCTCCGTGATGCGGGCCAGCCACTCGTCGAGCAGGCTCTCCGGCCGGGCGTTCAGGGCCGGGAAGGACCCGACGATCCCGGCCTTGCACTGCGCGATGACGAGATCCGGATTCGAGATGATGAAGAGCGGCGAGCCTATGACGGGAAGCCTGAGCCGCCCGGCGAAGATGCTGCGCCAATCCGACCCGTTCGCGGTCAACGCCGCCATGTTCGCCTCATCCACCTGTCGCGATCTCCCATCCGCGTTCCGCCAGCAGCGTCGCGCGCCCGCCATGCGAGGCAGCGTCGGCCGAGGACGCGTTGCCCTGTTTCCCGCGCGCGATCACGCCCTCCAGGATCACGGCGATGCGGAAGAGCGAGAAGGCGAGATGGAACGGCGTGATCGTATCCGTCCGTCCGGTCTTCCGCCCGTAGAGCGCGAGATAGGTCGCCATGTCCGGGATGCCGAGCGGCCCGAGGTCGAGGCCCCGCATCCCGCGGAAGGCTTCCGGCGGGTTGATGTAGGGCATGCAATTATAAGCGAGATCGGCGAGCGGGTGGCCGAGCGTCGAGAGCTCCCAGTCGAGGATGCCGATCACCTGGGGCTCCGTCGGGTGGAAGATCATGTTGTCCAGCCGGAAGTCGCCGTGGCAGATGGCGGTCTCCTGGCTGTCCGGGACGTGGCCGGGCAGCCATTCGGCCAACCGGTCGATCGCCGGGTTGTCGCGCGTCCGCGATCCCTCCCACTGCTTCGACCAGCGGGAGATCTGGCGCGCGAAATAGTTGCCCGGCCGGCCGAAATCCGACAGCCCGATCCCCTGCCAATCCGCTAGGTGGAGCCGCGCCAGCGCGTCCGCCATGCCGCCGTAGATGCCGGCCCGCTCGTCCGCCGCCAGCTCCGGAAGGGTCGGCTCCCAGAAGATGCGCCCGCGCAGGCGCTCCATGAGGTAGAAGGGCGTGCCGACGACGTCCCTGTCGGGGCAGAACAGCACGGCCCTCGGCACCGGCACGTCCGTCCGCGACAGCGCCTCGATCACCCGGAACTCCCGGTCGACGGCATGGGCCGAGGGCAGGAGGTCCCCCGGCGGCTGCTTGCGGAGGACGTACTCGCCGCGATCCGTGATGACCAGGAAGGTCGGGTTCGATTGCCCGCCCCGCATCTGGCGGAGCTCGGCCAGGGTTTCGCCGAGGCGATCGCCCAGGAGCTCGCGCAGCCGCGCCGTGTCGAAGCGTTGCGCCTCCCGGACCGGGATGGTCTCGGGCGGTGAGGCGTCCCGGCCGGACGCCCCGGCGGCGGAGCTCAACGCCGGGCTGCGCCCGAATTCGAGCCCGCATGCTTGCGGAGCTCGATCTTCGCGACCGTCTCGCTATGCACCTCGTCCGGCCCGTCGACGATGCGGAGCGTGCGGGCATGCGCGTAGGCGTAGGCGAGGTGGAAATCCTGGCTCACCCCGCCGGCGCCGCAGACCTGGATCGCGCGGTCGATCACGTTGCAGGCGACGCGGGGCGCCACGACCTTTATCATCGCGATCTCGGCCCTCGCCGCCTTGTTGCCGACATCGTCCATCATCTGCGCGGCCTGCATGGTGAGGAGCCGCGCCTGGTCGATCTCCATGCGGGATTCCGCGATCCAGTGCCGGGTGACGCCCTGGTCCGCGATGGGCCCGCCGAACGCTTCGCGGGAGAGGGCGCGATGGCACATCGTCTCCAGCGCCCGCTCCGCCTGTCCGATCGCCCGCATGCAATGGTGGATGCGGCCCGGGCCGAGCCGGCCCTGCGCGATCTCGAAGCCGCGCCCCTCGCCGAGGAGGATGTTCGACGCCGGCACCCGGACGTTCTCGAACAGCACCTCGGCATGGCCGTGCGGCGCATGGTCGTAGCCGAATACGGTGAGCGGCCGCACCACCGTGACGCCGGGCGTCTCGATCGGCACGAGGATCATGCTCTGCTGCTTGTGCTTCGCGGCGCCGGGATCGGTCTTCCCCATCACGATGGCGATCTTGCAGCGCGGATCCATCGCGCCGGACGACCACCATTTGCGGCCGTTGACGACGTAATCGTCGCCGTCGCGGCGGATGTCCGTGCGGATGTTCGTCGCGTCGGAGGAGGCGACCGCCGGCTCGGTCATGGAGAAGCACGAGCGGATCTCGCCCGCCAGCAGCGGCGCGAGCCAGCGCTCCTTCTGCGCGTCCGTGCCGTAGCGGAGCAGCGTCTCCATGTTGCCCGTATCGGGCGCGGAGCAGTTGAAGGGCTCGGGTCCGATCGGGGAGCGGCCCATGACCTCGCAGACCGTCGCGTATTCGACGTTCGTGAGCCCGTCCCGGTGCTCGTGCTTCGGCAGGAACAGGTTCCAGAGGCCCTGCGCCTTCGCCTTCCGCTTCAAGTCCTCGACCGTCTCGGACACGCTCCAGCGCGAGGGCAGGGCGGCCATCTCGTCCTCGAACGCCTTCTCGGCCGGATAAACGTGCTCCTCCATGAAGGCGCTGACGCGCGTGCGGATGTCCTCGGCCCGGGAGCTCAGCTCGAACGCCACCGGTCAGGCCGCCTTGAAAAGGCCGCCGGTTTCGGCGAGCCGCGAGAGATGGTGGTCGGCATCGCCGAACGCCGTGTCGATCATCGTCACCCGCTTGAAGTAATGGCCGATCTTGTACTCCATCGTGACGCCGACGCCGCCATGGAGCTGGATCGATTGCTGGCCGACGAATCGGCCGGACCGGCCGATCTGGACCTTGGCGGCCGCGATGGCGGGACCCCGCTCGGCGGCATCGTCCACCCCGGCCATCATGGTGGCGAGATAGGTCATGGAGCGGGCCTGCTCCGTCATCACCACCATGTCCGCGGCCCGGTGCTGGAGGGACTGGAACGCCCCGATCGCGACCCCGAACTGCTTCCTGGTCTTGATGTAATCGACGGTGGTCTCGCCCATGGCGCCCATGGCGCCCACCGCCTCCGCGCACAAGGCCGCGATCGCCTCGTCGACGACGCGCTCGACGAGCGGAAGCGCGTTCCCCGGCTCGCCGACGACGCTGTCCGGCCCGAGCCGGACGCCGTCGAACGAGATCTCGGCGGCCCGCATCCCGTCCTGCGTCGGGTAGCCCCGCCGCGACACGCCCCGGGTCTTCCCGTCCACCAGGAACAGGCCGATGCCCTCCCGGTCGCGCCGCCCTCCGGAGACGCGCGCGGTCACGAGCAGCCGGTCGGCGCCCTCGCCGTGCAGCACCACGCCCTTCTCGCCGTCCAGCACGAAGCCGCCGCCGTCCGGGCGCGCCGTCGTCGACACGTCGTGGAGGTCGTAGCGGGACCCGCGCTCGACCTGGGCGAAGGCCAGGAGCATCTCGCCCGACGCGACGGCCGGCAGGATCTCCGCCCTCTGCGCCTCGCTGCCCCCATGCCGGAGAAGGCCGCCGCCCAGCACCACCGTCGACAGGTAGGGCTCGACGACGAGCCCGCGCCCGAACGCCTCCATGACGATCATGGTCTCGACCGGGCCGCCGCCGATCCCGCCATGTTCCTCGGCGAAGGGGACGGCCAGGAGGCCGAGCTCCGCCATGGACGCCCACATCTCGCGGCTGAAGCCTTCCGGCTCCGCCATGAAGCGCTTGCGGCTCTCGAAATCGTAGCGGTCCGCGACGAACCGCTCCACGCTGTCCTTCAGGAGCCGCTGCTCGTCCGTGAGGTCGAAATCCATGCACTCACCTTGTCATGGCCGGGCCTGTCCCGGCCACCTCGATCGGGAAGCACGGCGCCCAACGAAGTCGGGGTGCCCGGGACAAGCCCGGGCAAGACGCGGGCCGGCTACAACCCCAGGATGGCCTTCGCGATGATGTTCCTCTGGATCTCGTTCGAGCCGCCGTAGATCGAGACCTTCCGCCAGTTGAAATAGGTCGGCGCGACCGTCGCGGCCCAGTCCGGGCCGATCGGCGGCTCGTTGGCGAGCTCGTCCCAGCGATCGTCCTCGCGGTCGGGGACGTAGGGGAGAGCGTAGGGGCCGACGACGTCCATCAGGAGCTCCGTCGTCGCCTGCTGGATCTCCGAGCCCTTGATCTTCAGGACGGACGAGGCCGGGTCTGGCTTGCCCTTCTCGCGCGTCCGCTCGGCAGCCACCACGCGGAGCTGCGTCATCTCGAGCGCCTTGAGCTCGACCTCGACCGCGGCCAGCTTCTCGCGGAAGCGCGAGTTCCTGATCATCGGCTCGGTGCCGATATGCTCGAGGGAGGCGAGCTCGCGGATCCGGCGGAGCCGCTCCTTCGACACCCCGACGCGGGCGATGTTGGTGCGCTCGTTGCCGAGCAGGAACTTCGCGTAGTCCCAGCCCTTGTTCTCGCGGCCGACGAGGTTCTCGGCCGGCACGCGGACGTCGTCGAAGAACACCTCGTTCACCTCGTGCCCGCCGTCGATCAGCTCGATCGGCCGCACCGTGATGCCGGGCGTCTTCATGTCGATCAGCAGGAAGGAGATGCCCTCCTGCTTTTTGGCCGCCGGGTCGGTGCGGACGAGGCAGAAGATCCAGTCGGCGTATTGGGCGAGGGTCGTCCAGGTCTTCTGGCCGTTCACGACGTAATCGTCGCCGTCCCGCACGGCCTTCGTCTTCAGCGAGGCGAGGTCGGAGCCGGAGCCGGGCTCGGAGAAGCCCTGGCACCACCAATCGTCCATGTTGGCGATGCGGGGCAGGAACCGCGCCTTCTGCTCGTCCGACCCGAACTTGTAGATGACCGGCCCGACCATGTTGACGCCGAAGGCGAGCGGGGCAGGGGCCGGGAAGGCCTGGAGCTCCTCCAGGAAGATGTATTGCCGGACCGGATCCCAGCCCGTGCCGCCGTATTCGGCCGGCCAGTGCGGCACGCCCCAGCCATGCGCGTTCAGCGTGCGGGTCCAGTCGACGAGGTCCTGCCGCGAGGCGTGCCGTCCCTCCACCAGCTTCGCGTGGACCTTCGGGTCGAGATTCTCCCGGAAGAAGGCCCGCACCTCCTGCCGGAACGCGTTCTCCTCGGGCGTGAAGCGCAGGTCCATGCCATCCTCCCGCGCCCGCCGGCTACCGTCCCGGCGGGCATCGCTTTGCCTCAATAGAGCAAGCCGCGAGGCCCGTGTCACGTGCGGGCCGCGCGGCCGCGGGTCTCAGGCCGCGCCTCGGACGAGGTGCGCCGCCCGGGCACGCTCCTCGTCCCGCAGCTCGATCTTCGACAGCTTGCCGACGGCCGTGCGGGGGAGGGCGGGCCGGATCTCCAGCGCCTTCGGCATCTCGTGACGGCCGATCTTGTCCGCCAGGAAGGCCTGGAGCGCCTCAAGCGAGAACGGCTCCGCCCCGGCCCGGAGCTTCACGAAGGCCTTCGCGAGCTCGCCCCGGTAGCCGTCCGGCACGCCGACCACCAGCACCTCCTCGACGGCCGGATGCTCGTAGATCGCCTGCTCGATCATCTGCGGATAGACGTTGAAGCCGCCGGAGATGATCATGTCCTTCTTCCGGTCGACGATGAAGAAGAACCCGTCTTCGTCCATATATCCGATGTCGCCGGTGAGGAACCACTCGCCGACGAAGGCCGCCGCCGTCTCGGCCGGCCTGTTCCAGTAGCCGCGCGTGACGTTCGGGCCGCGGATGCGGAGCTCGCCCGTCTCGTTCGGCGGGAGGGTCCGCGTCGGGTCGTCGAGCGCGCAGACGTCCATCGCGATCCCGGGCAGCGGCAGGCCGATCGTGCCCGGCTTCGAGGTCGCGGTGCCGAGACGGTTGGTGCCGGCGGGCGCTGTCTCCGTCATGCCCCAGCCGCCGACGAGCCGGTGGCCGGTCAATCGCTCGAACCTGTCCGCCACCTCGACCGGCAGCGGGGCGCCTCCCGAACCCGTATACACGAGGGAGGAGAAGTCCCGCGTCTCGATCCCGGGCGTGGAGGCGAGGGCGATCCACATGGTCGGGACGCCCGGGAAGTGGGTGGCACGGCCGATCTCGATGTCGCGGAGAACCGCTTCCACGTCGAAGCGGCCGCGCAGCATCAGCTCGGCGCCGCGCTTCAGGCCGCGCAGCAGGATGGTGGTGAGCGCGTAGATGTGGAAGAGCGGCAGCACGCAGATGATCCGGTCGAGCCCCGGCCTGATCTCCTCCACGCTGCAGAACCAGTTGTGGTACATGGAGACGGCCGCCGTGAGATTGCCGTGCGTCAGCATCGCGCCCTTCGGCACGCCCGTCGTCCCGCCGGTATATTGGAGGAGCGCGACGTCGTCCGGGGACAGGACGGGCCATGCCGGCGGAGGCGCCGCCGCGGACACGAACGCGCCCAGCGTCAGTACGCCCGGCCCGCCCGGGACGGGGTCGGGCGTCATCGTCGATGACGGCCAGACACCGTCCTCGCCGACCACGAGGCGGTCCAGCAGGCCCGAGCCGAGGAGGGTGGCGGCCCGGCCCGCCATGCCGGCGAGGTTGGTGGTGACGAGGGTCCTCGCGCCGGAATCGGAGAGCTTGTGGGCGAGCTCGCGTTCCGCATCGAGCGGGGAAAGATGGACGACGGTGAGGCCGGCCCGGGCGGCGCCGAAGAACGCGACAGGATGGTAGGGGGTGTTCGGCAGGAAGAGCGCGATGCGGTCGCCGGGCGCGAGCCCCGCCGCAAGGCAGGCCGCCCCGAACCTGTCCGCCTCCCGACCGAGTTCATCGTAGGAGATGCGCCGCCCGCGGAACTCGATCGCCGGAGCCGGCCCGAACGCCGCGACGGCCTCCTCCAGGAGGCGCGGCACGGTGGACAGCTCGACGGGCGAGTCCCAGCTCATCCCGGCCGGATAGGATCGCTCCCAGGCGAAGGGGCGGCTCATGGGCGGCGAGCCATCCGCACGTGGTCGAACGCCATTCTCGCCCTCCCGGGTCGGCTGCCCGCTCGTCTCGGCGGTTCGCATGCATCTCGATCCTGCCGCGCGGCGATGTCAATCCGGGCGGCCGTCCGGCCGACCGGGCGGCGCGCGCCCCGCGTTGACGGCACCCCTGATGGAGGCGGATAACGGCCGGGAAGCGGCCCGGCGAGGCTGCGGCGCGGCCTGCGCCGAGGGAGGTTCCATGCGCGAAGCCGTCATCGTGTCCACCGCCCGCACGCCGATCGGCAAGGCGTATCGGGGGGCGTTCAACGACACGCCCGCCCAGGCGCTCGGCGGCCACGCCGTTCGGGAGGCGGTGAGGCGGGCCGGCATCGATCCGGGCGAGGTCGGCGACGTGGTGGTGGGGGCCGCGCTCCAGCAGGGATCGAGCGGCGGCAATGTCGGCCGGCAGGTCGCGCTCCGGGCCGGGCTCCCGGACAGCGTCGCCGGGATGAGCCTCGACCGGCAATGCGCGTCCGGCCTCATGGCGATCGCGACCGCCGCGAAGGAGATCGTGCATGACGGGCTGGCCGTCGCCGTCGGGGGCGGCCTGGAATCGATCTCCCTCGTCCAGAACGAGCACCAGAACCGCTGGCGCGGGCAGTATTTATTTATTGTAGAGGAGTTGACGGAGATCTACATGACCATGCTGGAGACCGCCGAGACCGTGGCCGAGCGCTACGGCGTCTCGCGCGAGGATCAGGACGAGTACGCGCTCCGTTCCCAGCAACGCACCGCGGCCGGGCAGGATGCCGGGCGCTCCCGGGACGAGATCGTCCCGATCACGGCCACGATGGCGGTCGCGGACAAGGCGACGGGCGAGATCGCCCGCCGGGAGATCACGCTCGACAAGGACGAGGGCAACCGGCCGCAGACGCGGCTCGAGGACCTGACCCGGCTCCAGCCCGTGTTCAAGGACGGGATGCGGATTCGGGAGGGTCGGTTCATCACGGCCGGCAACGCCTCTCAGCTCTCGGACGGCGCCTCGGCCTCCGTGCTGATGGAGGCGAAGGAAGCGGAACGGCGCGGCCTCCAGCCGCTCGGCGCCTATCGGGGAATGGCGGTCGCCGGCTGCGATCCGGACGAGATGGGGATCGGACCCGTCTTCGCGGTGCCGAAGCTCCTGGCGCAGCACGGGCTCACGGTGGACGACATCGACCTGTGGGAGCTGAACGAGGCCTTCGCCGTGCAGGTGATCTACTGCCGGGACAGGCTCGGCATCCCGGACGAGAAGCTGAACGTGGACGGCGGCGCCATCTCCATCGGCCACCCCTACGGCATGTCCGGAGCCCGGATGACGGGGCACCTCCTCATCGAGGGAAAGCGGCGCGGGGCGAAATACGGCGTCGTCACGATGTGCGTCGGCGGCGGCATGGGCGCGGCCGGTCTGTTCGAGATCTATTGAGCTACCATCTCCTGCCCTCGCCGCCGGCTTGACGCAACCTGCCGACAGGCCTCAGCTAAACTGTCTAGCTAAGGCTTGCCCGCAAATGGCTACGGTCACCATCCACGACGCGAAGACGAACCTGTCCAGGCTCATCGCGCGTGCCGAGGCGGGGGAGGACATCGTCATCGCCCGCGGCAAGCAGCCCGTGGTCAGGCTTGAACCTGTGGTCCGCAAGCGCATCGATCGGACGCCGGGTTGGCTCAAGAATGCTCCGCCACTCCCCGATGCCTTCTTCTTCGATCCCCTTCCGGATGACGAACTCGCGTTGTGGAACGGCGAGGGTCCAGAACTCTCCGAGCCGTGAGGCTGCTCTTAGACACACACGCTTACTTCTGGTGGGCTACGAACCACCGCCGGCTCTCGGCCCGCTCGGCGCCGCTCTTGGCTTCGTCGGACACGGACATCTTCCTGAGTGCGGTCGTGGTTTGGGAACTTGCCACGAAGGCGCGACTAGGCAAATGGCCCGGGGCCGACAGCGCTCTTCTAGATCTGGACGACGCGATCGAACTCCGAGGGCTGACACCACTCCCGGTGACTCTGGCCCACGCACGCCGCGCGGGCAGCTTGACGTCGCCTCACAAAGACCCGTTCGACTGCATGCTGGCCGCCCAGGCCGTGATCGAGCGGCTGACGCTGGTCACGGCCGATCCCGCCTTCCGGACGCTCGGCTGCGAGACGTTCTGGTAGCGCGAACGCGCCTTTCCGAGCCGACGTCCTGGCGGTAGACCGAACCCAAGAACCAAATGTCCGGGAGGAACCACGTGGCCGCATCCGACACCGTCACCAGCCTCGCGGTCGAGGACGGGATCGCCATCCTCACCGTGAACAACCCGCCCGTGAACGCTCTCTCGGCCGCCCTGCGGGACGGCATCGCGGCGCGGATCGGGGAGACCTCCGCCGACCCGGCGGTCCGGGCCGTGGTGCTGATCTGCGCCGGCCGCACCTTCATCGCGGGCGCGGACATCTCCGAGTTCGGCAAGCCGCCGAGGGGAGTGCCGCTGGCCGAGATGATCGCCGCGATCGAGGGTTCGCCGAAGCCGGTCGTGGCTGCGGTCCACGGGACGGCGCTCGGTGGCGGCCTGGAGACGGCGCTGGGCGCCCATTATCGGGTGGCGGTGCCGTCCGCGAAGGTCGGCCTGCCGGAGGTGAAGCTTGGCATCATCCCGGGCTCCGGCGGCACCCAGCGGCTGCCCCGGATCGTGGGGGTCGAGCGGGCGCTGGCCATGATCACTTCGGGCGAGCAGGTCCCGGCCGCGGAGGCTCTCGCGATGGGTCTCCTCGACGAGTTGGTGGCGGAGGGCGAACTCCTCGCCGGCGCCGTCGCCTTCGCCCGCAAGGTGCTGACCGAGGGCCGCCCCCTCCGCAAGGTGCGGGACATGAACGAGAAGATGGAGGCGGCGCGCGGCCGGCCGGAGATCTTCGCCGAGTTCCGCCGTGCGAATGCCCGCAAGTTCCGCGGCTTCGACGCCCCGGAAGGCTGCATCTCGGCGGTCGAGGCAGCCGTGAACCTGCCCTTCGACGAGGGGATCGCGCGCGAGCGGGAGATCTTCATGCCTCTGATGCAGGGCACCCAGTCGAAGGCGCAGCGCTACGTGTTCTTCGCCGAACGCGAGGTTCGCAAGATCCCGGACCTGCCGGATTCGACGCCCGTGAAGCCGGTGGAGAGCGTCGGCATCATCGGGGCCGGCACCATGGGCGGCGGCATCGCCATGAACTTCCTCAACGCGGGCATCCCGGTGACGATCGTGGAGGCGAGGCAGGACAACCTCGATCGCGGCATCGCCACCATCCGGAAGAACTACGAGGCGACGGCCGCCAAGGGCCGCCTGAAACCGGCCGATGTCGTCAGCAGGATGGGTCTCCTCACCGGATCCCTGGATATGGGTAGCCTGTCGTCACAGGATCTCGTGATCGAGGCCATCTTCGAGGACATGGAGCTGAAGAAGGAGACCTTCGCGGAGCTGGACCGGGTCGCGAAGACCGGGGCGATCCTCGCCTCCAACACCTCCTATCTCGACGTGGACGAGATCGCGGCGGCCACGGGGCGGCCGGAGAGCGTGATCGGGATGCATTTCTTCTCACCCGCGAACGTGATGCGGCTCCTCGAGGTGGTGCGGGCCGCGAAGGCCGATCCCGAGGTGGTCGCGACCGCGATGAAGCTCGCCCCGAAGATCGGCAAGCTCGGCGTGCTGGTCGGCGTCTGCCACGGCTTCGTCGGCAACCGCATGCTGGCGGAGCGGCAGCGCGAGGCGACGCGCCTCGTCGAGGAAGGCGCGATGCCTTGGGACGTGGACCGCGTCCTCTTCGAGTTCGGCCTGCCGATGGGGCCGTTCGCGATGAGCGACCTCGCCGGGCTCGACATCGGCTGGTCGCGCGAGACCTCCCGGGGCGAGACGCTGCGCGAGAAGCTCTGCGAGATGGATCGACGCGGCCAGAAGACCGGGGCCGGCTTCTACGATTACGATTCGGGCCGGAAGGCGTCGCCGTCGCCGGTCGTCGAGCGGATGGTGCTGGACCACTCGGCGGCGAAGGGCATCACGCGCCGGAGCTTCGACGACGGCGCCATCCTGGAGCGCCTCGTCTACCCGATGATCAACGAGGGCGCGAAGATCCTGGAGGAGGGCAAGGCCATCCGGGCGTCGGACATCGACATGGTCTGGATCGCCGGCTACGGCTGGCCCGTCTATCGCGGCGGCCCGATGTTCTACGCCGACACCGTGGGCGCGAAGGCCGTCCTGGCGAAGATGGAGGAGTGGGAGACCGCCATCGGCCCGGAATTCGCGCCGTCCGCCCTCCTTCGTCGCAAGGCGGAGACCGGGGAGCAGTTCACCGGCGCGGCGTAGCGGCGCGGTGAATCTCGAGACAGCCGACCGTCGCTTCCGCAGCGAATGCCCCGATGGCGTCCGCGGCCTCGCGCAACATGGCCTCGATCACGCTGGTGGGCTGGTTTCCGCAACGGAGCCAGATCACCTTCGGAGGGTAACCGAGCTGAAGGGAGAGGCCGGCGAAATCCGCGTCGAGTGTCACGATTGTGAGGCCGTGTCGTTTGGCGAGACGCCAGACGGCCCGGTCACTCGCACGGCCAGCGCCCAGCAACCGGACCTGCGAAGAGCCTGGATAGAGGTCAGCCAATCGTCCGGGGAGCCTGAAGCTTAGATTCTGGTCGAATAGCAACTTCATGCTAGATTAGCGCTGGTCAGCACGTGAAAGCTGAGGCAGGGATCATGAACTCGGTCATCGTCATGGAGCCCGGCAAGCGAGGGGGACGGCCCTGCATCAGGGGAACCCGGATCGCGGTGTCCGACGTGCTAGCTTGGCTCGAAGCCGGGAACTCTGTCCGGGAGATCGTTTCCGAGTATCCCGAACTCACGGAAGCCGACATACGGGCCTGCCTCGGCTTCGCGGCGGCTCGGGAACGCGGGACGGTCAGCATCATGGCCGCGGGCTGATAGGGCGTGGCCGACGGCGCGGCCAGCCCAATCCTGCCCCAATCAGGTGCGAGCGGCATTCAGGAGAAACTAAGGATAGCGGCCTTAACCCTCCGGTGAGCATGATTCCTGTCATGGCGCGAATGGCCGCATCCGCCTCGTCTTCTCTGAACGCCGTCCTCGTCGGTGTCGCTCTGTCGGGCGTGCTGGCAACCGGCCAGGCGCTGGCCGGGAAGGCTGATGCCCCGATCCCGGAGGGGACGCTGGCCCTGATGGCGCAGAGGGGAACGACGGCCTCCGCGCCGGTTCTCCTGCGCGTGTTCAAGAAGGAATCGGAGCTGGAAGTGTGGAAGCGGGGTCGCGACGGCCGCTTCGCGCTCCTCAAGACGTTCCCGATCTGCCGCTGGTCGGGCCAGCTCGGCCCTAAGCTCCGGACCGGCGACCGCCAGACGCCCGAAGGGTTCTACTCGGTCGGCCCCCGGCAGATGAACCCGAACTCCCGCTATTACCTGTCCTTCGATACGGGCTATCCCAACGCCTATGACCGTGCGCATGGCGGCACGGGCTCGGCGCTCATGGTGCACGGCACCTGCTCGTCGATGGGCTGCTACGCCATGACGGACCGGCAGGTCGGCGAGATCTTCTCGCTCGTCCGCGAGGCCTTCGCGGGCGGGCAGGCGGCGTTCCAATTCCAGGCCTTCCCGTTCCGGATGAGCGCCGCCAACATGGCCCGGTACAGGACGGATGGGCACATGGCGTTCTGGCGCCAGCTCAAGGAAGGCTCCGACCGGTTCGAGGCGACCGGCGAGGAGCCGGCCGTGGGCGTAAGGGACGGGCGCTACGTCTTCGAACCCTACCGGGACCCGCTCCGCGAGGCCCAGGCGCGGGCGCGGCTCGCCGAGCAGAGCGCCGCCGTCGCGGCGCTCGTGGCGGCCGGCTCCGCCGCCTACCGCACCACCTATGCCGATGGCGGGCAGCACCCCTCCTTCCGGCTCGCCGCCGCGGTCACGCCCTGGATCCTGGGCGAGGTCAGCCGGCCGGAGGCCTTGGCGCTGGCGGGCCGCGAGGTCGTGGTGATCCCGGCCCGCAAGGTCGCGCCCGCGACGATGCTGGCCGCCGGCACACTGCCTCACCCGGCGCCCCGCGCGGTCCGGCCCGCGGTCTGGAGCGAGCCCTCCGTCTTCGCCTGGACGGCCCTTGGCTACCGAGGCCCAGCCCTGGCGTCGCCCGGGGCCGCGATGTCCGGGTCGGTCCGCATCGTCCCGCCCGATCTCACCCGTCCGCCGCTCCAGCTCGCCGTCAGGTAGCCGAAAGCCGCTTCACGGCGCCCGCGAGGGAACAGTTCGCGCTCATCCGCGTCAGGGTCCGTGGGGGCAGGACGGATACGATGGCGGATGCACGCGAGAGCTACCCGATCTACCAGGGCCAGCTCTCGCACGAGCACGACAACCTCAACCAGCGCACCTTCTGGTACGTGTTCTCGCAGGCGTTCCTGTTCGGCGCCTATGCGAGCGTCGTGAATGCCCCGCAGGTGGCGAAGAGCGCCATGTTCGCCCGCCAGCAGGACCTGCTCGTCTGGGTGATGCCGATCACCGCGATCCTGATCTCGGGGCTGATCTATCCGCTGATCCTGATCTCGGTGCGCTACATGCGCGAGCTCAGCCTCAAGTTCGAGAGGATCGCCGGAGGCGACCTCGACGACCTGCCGCCGATCCACGGCAACCCGACGCTCCGCCACGTCGGGGACCTCGTCCACCAATCCCTGCCGGCGATCCTGATCGCGATCTGGGTTCTGATCCTCGCCTGGCAGTTCCGGACCGGTTAGCGCCCGTTGGGGATTCCTCCCTCCTCCCTCATGCTGAGGCGGCCGGCGCAGCCGGCCCTCGAAGCACGCCCCGGACTTTGATCTGGGGCACGCACGATCGCCGCGCGTCCTTCGAGGCCGATCTCCGATCGGCGCCTCGGGATGAGGAGGTTGGTGATTTCTCTTCGGCGTGCGGAGAGCTACGCGGCCGCCATCATCTTCTCCACCTCGTTCACGAGGTCGCGGAGGTGGAAGGGTTTCGACAGGATCTTGGCGTCCCGCGGGGCGCGGTTGTCGGGGTTCAGCGCCACGGCCGCGAAGCCCGTGATGAACATGACCTTGATGTCCGGATCGAGCTCCGTCGCCCGGCGGGCGAGCTCGATGCCGTCCATCTCCGGCATGACGATGTCGGTCAGGAGAAGCTCGAAAGGCTCCTCCCGCAGCCGGTTATACGCGGATGCGCCGTTGTCGTAGGACGAGACGTTGAACCCGGCATTCTCCAGCGCCTTGGCGAGGAAGCGCCGCATGTCGTTGTCGTCTTCAGCCAGCAGGATCTTCATCGCCGGGAACTCACTCGCACGCTGGGGCACGGGCCACTACACTCCACCCATGGTAAAGATCGCATGAAGCGCCGCAAGACGTGTGGCGCGATCGTGGCGATCCGGTGAGATGCGGCGTCGCGGGGCGTCTCCGCAGGTGGACTCGCGCCGGCCCGGTCGCCAGAGTGCCGGGATGCGCCGCCGCCCACCCGTGCAGAGCCGTCCTTGAGCACGCCCGATCTCGACGCCGAGTTCGATCCGCCTTTCGTGAGCGTGGAGCCGGCGCGGCAGAACGTGCCCTTCGTGTTCAACGCTCCCCATGCAGGGGACGTCTACCCGGCGGATTTCCTGGCGGCGTCTAACCTCGATCCGACGGCGCTCCGCCGCTCGGAGGACGCCTTCGTCGACCGGCTCTTCGCGGGCGTCGTGCCTCTCGGCGCCCCCTTCCTCAGCGCCCGGTTCCCGCGAGCCTTCCTGGACGTGAACCGCGAGCCCTACGAGCTCGACCCCCGCATGTTCGAGGGCCGCCTGCCTCCCCAAGCCAATACGCGCTCGATGCGGGTGGCGGGAGGGCTCGGCACCATCCCGCGGATCGTGGCCGACGGGCAGGACATCTACCGCGGACGCATCCCGGTCGCGGAGGCGCTCGACCGCGTCGAGCGCCTCTACAAACCCTACCACCGCGAACTCCGGCAGCTCCTCCGGCGCACGCTCGACCTGTTCGGACACGTGGTGCTCATCGATTGCCACTCGATGCCGTCCGGCAGCCTCCACCGGGACGATGCCGGCCGGGCCGACATCGTGCTGGGCGACCGCTACGGCACGAGCTGCGCCGGGCTCCTCACCGACACGGTCGAGGCGGCGTTCCGGGCGCGGGGCTTCGCGGTGATCCGCAACAAGCCCTATGCGGGCGGCTTCATCACGGAGCATTACGGGGCTCCCGCGCTCGGCCGCCACACGCTGCAGATCGAGGTGAACCGCGCGCTCTACATGGACGAGCGCACCCTGCGGCCCTCGGCCGGGTTCGCCCGCGTCGCGGGAGACGTGGCCGCGGTCTTCGCGGGCGTGATGCGCGACGTCGGCAGCGACCTCGAGCCC
>CALMTJ010000374.1 GCA_937872715.1 uncultured Methylobacteriaceae bacterium | reverse complement strand
CGCGGGACGCGCGGCCGACGGTCGCCATCGAGCCCGGCCATGGCGGCGCGGATCCGGGCGCACGGGCGCCGGGCGGCCTGCAGGAGAAGGACGTGACCTTCGCCTTCGCCGGGGCATTGCGCGATCGGCTCGCGGCGGGCGGGCGCTACCGGGTCGTGATGACGCGCGACGAGGACGTCTTCGTGCCGCTCGACGAGCGGGTGCGGCGGGCGCGGGAGGCGGGCGCCGACCTGTTCCTGTCCATCCACGCCGACACGATCGGCAACGCCCATGTGAGCGGAGCCACCATCTACACGGGCGCGGAGAACGCGACGGACGGCGATGCCGCGACGCTCGCCGAGCGCGAGAACGGGGCGGATGCCGCGGGCGGCTCGGCGGGGGGCAGGGTGACGGGCATCGTATCGGACATCCTGGCCGAACTGGCCCTCCGGGAGACGAGGAGCTCCTCCCACCGCTTCTCCGGCCTCCTGCTGAAGGACCTCCGGCCCGTCGCGCCCTTCAGCGTCAATCCCCAGCGCGAAGCGGGTTTCCGGGTCCTGCGGAACCCCGACCTCCCGTCCGTCCTCGTGGAGCTCGGCTACCTGTCGCATGCCCGCGACGTCGAGCGCATGGGCTCGCCGGCCTGGCGAGACCGCGTCACGGCCGGGATGGCGCAGGCTCTGGACCGCTTCTTCGCAAGCCGGGTCGCGGCCCGTGCCGCAATGTCACCATAGAAAGCGTCTCAAACGCGACAGGCGAGCCGGGCCGCGGATTGACAGCCAGACGGCTGCGCGCGAGGGCTCGCCGTCGCGTTTCACCGCATGAGGCGAGCCGGCGCGGGTCGGCGTTCCAGGACGGGTCGGGAGCGGATGCGGTTCATCCTTCGGTTCTTCGGGTTCCTGTTCAGCGTCGGCGCCATCGCCTTCCTGATCGCCGCGACCGTGGCCGGATACTTCTATTGGAAGTACAGCCAGGACCTGCCGGACCACGCCCAGCTCGCGAATTACGAGCCGCCGGTGACGACGCGCGTCCACGCGGGCGACGGCTCGCTCCTCGCCGAATACGCCCGCGAGCGCCGCCTCTACCTGCCGATCCAGGCCGTGCCGAAGCTCGTGATCGGCGCCTTCCTGTCCGCCGAGGACAAGAACTTCTACAAGCACAGCGGCGTCGACCCGGAGGGCATCGTCCGGGCGGCGCTCAACAATTTCCGCTCGGGCAAGAAGCAGGGCGCGTCCACCATCACCCAGCAGGTCGCCAAGAACTTCCTCCTGGACAACAAGCAGACCTTCGAGCGCAAGATCCGCGAGGCGCTGATCGCGCTCCGCATCGAGGCGACCTTCTCCAAGGACAAGATCCTCGAGCTCTACCTGAACGAGATCTTCCTCGGCACCATCGTCCCCGGCCGGAACGTGCACGGCATCGCGGCGGCCGCGCTGGAATACTTCAACAAGTCGGTTCACGAGCTGACGCCGGCCGAGACCGCCTATCTCGCGGCCCTGCCGAAGGGCCCGAACAACTACCACCCGTTCCGCAAGACGCAGGAGGCGATCTCGCGGCGGAACGACATCCTCGACCTCATGGCCCAGAACGGCTACGTCACCCGCGAGGAGGCGGTGGCCGGAAAGGCGCTGCCGCTCGGCGTGAACCCGCGCTCCGTGTCCCCGCTGACCTCGGCGTCCGGCTACTTCGCCGAGGAGGTGCGCCGCGAGCTCGCCGACCGCTACGGCGAGAAG
>CALMTJ010000373.1:12409-15596 GCA_937872715.1 uncultured Methylobacteriaceae bacterium | reverse complement strand
CCGCAAGGGGGAGGAGAGACCGTCGCGTCTGGACCTTCCTCATGATCACGATCTTCGGCATCCCGAGTTCGGCCCTGTTCGGCCAGCTCCTGCTCGGGCTGATCAACGGCTCGTTCTACGCGATCCTGAGCCTCGGCCTCGCGGTCATCTTCGGGCTCCTGAACATCATCAACTTCACCCACGGCGCCCAGTACATGATGGGCGCCTTCGTGGCCTGGATGCTGCTGAACTATGCCGGGATCGGCTATTGGTGGGCGCTGCTGATCACCCCGGTCGCAGTGGGCGTCTTGGGTGTGATCCTGGAGCGGGTCCTGATCGCCCGGCTCTACAAGCTCGATCACCTCTACGGCCTTCTTCTCACCTTCGGCAGCGCGCTGATCATCCAGGGCCTGTTCCGCAACCAGTACGGCGTGTCCGGCCTGCCCTACGGCATCCCGTCCCAGCTCTCGGGCGGCCAGAATCTCGGCTTCATGTTCATGCCGAACTACCGGGGCTGGGTGGTGGTGGCGTCGCTGGTCGTCTGCCTCGCGACCTGGTTCGTGATCGAGAAGACGAAGCTCGGCGCCTATCTCCGGGCGGCGACGGAGAACGCGACCCTCGTCCAGGCCTTCGGCGTGAACGTCCCGCTGCTCATCACCCTGACCTACGGCTTCGGCGTCGCGCTCGCGGCCTTCGCGGGCGTGCTGGCGGCCCCGATCTACTCGGTGAACCCGAATATGGGGGCCGACATCATCATCGTGGTCTTCGCCGTGGTCGTGATCGGCGGGATGGGGTCGATCGCGGGCTCCATCGTGACCGGCTTCAGCCTCGGCGTCATCGAGGGCCTGACCAAGGTGTTCTACCCGGAGGCGTCCTCGACCGTCATCTTCGTCATCATGGTGCTGGTGCTGCTCGTGAAGCCGGCCGGCCTCTTCGGGAGGGCCGCCTGATGGCCGACGCGATCACCGCGGGCACCGTGTCGCCGGTGGCGCCTGCCGGGCCGGAGACGAGGAGCACGAAGACGCTCCACGCCGGCATCTTCGTCGGCCTCGCGCTCCTCCTCGCGATCGCGCCGCTCGTCCTCTACCCCGTCTTCCTGATGAAGGTGCTGTGCTTCGCGCTCTTCGCCTGCGCCTTCAACCTCCTGCTCGGCTATGGCGGCCTCCTGTCCTTCGGACATGCCGCCTATTTCGGCATGGCGAGCTACCTCTCCGCCTATTCCGCCAAGATGTGGGGCCTGCCGCCCGAGCTCGCGATCCTGACCGGGACAGCGACGTCGGCCGCGCTCGGCCTGATCGCGGGCTCGCTCGCGATCCGCCGGCAGGGCATCTACTTCGCGATGATCACGCTGGCGCTCGCCCAGATGATCTTCTTCTTCTGCGTCCAGGCCAAGTTCACCGGCGGCGAGGACGGCATTCAGGCCGTGCCGCGCGGCCGGATGTTCGGTCTTCTCGACCTGTCGGGCGACCGCACCCTCTACTACGTGGTGGCCGCGATCTTCTTCCTCGGCCTGCTGCTGATCTACCGGATCATCCACTCGCCGTTCGGACAGGTGCTGAAGGCCATCCGGGACAACGAGCCGCGCGCCGTGTCGCTCGGCTACCGGGCCGGGCAGTACAAGCTCGCGGTCTTCGTCCTGTCCACGACCCTGGCCGGCCTCGCGGGCGCCACCAAGGCGATCGTCTTCCAGCTCGCCTCCCTCACCGACGTGCATTGGTCCATGTCCGGCGAGGTGGTGCTGATGACGCTGGTCGGCGGCATGGGGACCGTGTTCGGCCCGATCGTTGGCGCGTTCGTCATCGTTGCGATGGAGAACTACCTCGCGACTCTCGGGGCCTGGGTCACGATCGTGCAGGGCATCGTCTTCGTGGTCTGCGTGCTGCTCTTCCGGGAGGGCGTCGTCGGCCTCGTCGCCCGCTGGGTCCGCAAGCCGCTGTGACCGGTTCGCGGGCGTGCTGCTCCTCCGTCCCTCATGCTGAGGTGCCGGCGCGGAGCGCCGGCCTCGAAGCAAGCGCCGCGATCCGCTGGAGGCCTCCTTCGAGGCCGTTCCGCGGCACCTCAGGATGAGGTCGCGAGGCGGTTAGGCGCGTGGTGCGCCGCCTCTTTGCCGCGGGCGCTCGCCGCACGATATAGGCGAGGCACCCATCCGCGATCGCCGTGCCGGCGGTCGACTTGCCCCCCGGAGCCCCCATGGCCGAGAAGATCCCCGTCACCGTGCTCACCGGCTATCTGGGCGCCGGGAAGACGACGCTCCTCAACCGTATCCTGACAGAGCAGCACGGCCGCCGCTACGCGGTGATCGTCAACGAGTTCGGCGCCATCGGCATCGACAACGACCTCATCGTCGGCGCGGACGAGGAGGTGTTCGAGATGAACAACGGGTGCATCTGCTGCACCGTGCGGGGCGACCTCATCCGGATCATCGAGGGGCTGATGCGGCGGCGCGGCAAGTTCGACGCGATCATCGTCGAGACGACCGGCCTCGCCGACCCGGCGCCGGTCGCCCAGACCTTCTTCGTCGACCAGGACGTGGGCGAGCGCGCGAGGCTCGACGCCGTCGTGACCGTCGCGGATGCCAAGTGGCTGACCGAGCGCCTGAAGGATGCGCCTGAGGCCAAGAATCAGATCGCCTTCGCGGACGTGGTGCTGCTGAACAAGGCGGACCTCGTCTCCCCGGCCGAGCTCGACGCCGTCGAGAGCCGCATCCGGGCGCTGAACCCGCAGGCCCGCATCCACCGCACGACGAAATGCGACGTGCCGATCGCGGAGGTGCTGGACCGCAACGCTTTCGACCTCGACCGGATCATGGAGGTGGAGCCCGAGTTCCTGGAGGAAGGGCACCACCATCACCACGACGAGGAGATCGATTCGTTCTCCTTCCGGGCCGGCGAGGTGAACCCGGACAAGTTCATGCCCTGGATCTCCGAGCTGACGCAGCGGGAGGGGCCGAACATCCTGCGCTGCAAGGGGATCGTCGCCTTTCCGAAGGAGCCGAAGCGTTTCGTCTTCCAGGGCGTCCACATGATCCTGGACGGCGACCTTCAGCGCGACTGGAAGCCCGAGGAGGCCCGCGAGAGCCGCGTCGTCTTCATCGGCCGCGACCTGGATCGGAAGGCTTACGAGGAGGGATTCCGCGCCTGCGCGGCGTGAGCCTCCCTCCGGGGCACGGCGTCATGGCCGGGCTTGGCCCGGCCACCCACGCCCGGAC
>CALMTJ010000373.1:0-12399 GCA_937872715.1 uncultured Methylobacteriaceae bacterium | reverse complement strand
GTGTTCTTGTGGGGGGGGGTTGGGGGTTGGCCGGCCCAACCCCGGGCCATGACGAAGCAAACGACTCGACAACGTCTCGCTCGCGAGGAGAAGACAGCCTGGTCGTCGTCCGAAACACGTGATGTCAGCTTCCCCCCCATCCCTCCTCGACCAGGTCCGCCCCTTCTCGGCCGGCGCCGATATCGTGGCGATCGCCTGGCTCGGCGACATCCCGGCCCTTGCCCTCGCCGATGGCGGCGTCTTGCTGCTGGACGGGGACGGCCATCGCCGGCTTGACGCCCATCCGGGAGGCGGCGTCACCGTCGCGGCGTCGGACGGGACGCGCCTCGTCACCGGCGGCGACGACGGCCGCGTGGTCTCGACCGGCCCGGCCGGAACGGCGCAACTCGCCACGTCCGGCGGCGCCTGGATCGACGCGCTCGCCATCCACCCCTCGGGGGCCGTGGCGTTCTCTGCCGGCCGCAAGGTCGTGGCCCGGGACGGGAAGGGCCGGGAAATGTCGTTCGAGGCGCCGTCGACCGCGCGCGGCCTCGCCTTCGCGCCCAAGGGCTACCGGCTCGCGATCGCCCATTACGGCGGTGCCACGCTCTGGTTCCCGAACCTCGATGCGAAGCCGGATGTCCTCGACTGGAAGGGCTCGCATCTCGACGCGACCTGGTCGCCGGACGGACGTTTCGTCGTGACCTCCATGCAGGAGAACGCGCTGCATGGCTGGCGCCTGCTCCCGGACCGCGGCCATATGCGCATGTCGGGCTACGCCGCCAAGCCGCGCTCGTTCTCGTGGTCGTTCGGCGGCGCCTGGCTCGCCACCTCCGGGGCGGATGCCGCGATGGTGTGGCCGTTCTCCTCCAAGGAAGGCCCGACCGGGAAGGCGCCGCGCGAATGCGGCGTGCGCCATGCCCGGGTGACGCGCGTGAGCTTCCATCCGAGCGTGAACGTCCTGGCGGTCGGCTACGAGGACGGCGCCGTCCTGCTCGTCCGTTTCGACGACGGGGCCGAGCTGCTGGTGCGGCGTGCCGAGCCGGACAGCGCCGTCACGGCGCTCGCCTGGGACCGCAAGGGCGGCCGCGTCGCCTTCGGCTGCCAGGACGGCCGGGGCGGCCTTCTGACCCTCGCGTGAGTGCCGGCCGTCATCGCGAGCGAAGCGAAGCGACCCAGGACCGTGGCGCCCCTCTGGATCGCTTCGCTCTGCTCGCGATGACGGATGTGCGGGTCGGGAACCGCGGCGGCCCGCACCTTCTTGTTCCGCCGGACGGGCTCTCATGATCGCACGCATCCTCGCCTTGGCGCTCGGGCTGTTCACGGGCGTGGCGGCGTCGCAGGCGCCGGAATTCGCGCAGCAATACCGGCAGCGGATCGGCGGCGCGATCGACGAGCTGCGCCGGGTGACCGCGCGGTTCGACGAGGATGCCCGGGCCGAGAACCTGTCCCGGGAACAGGCGATCGCCCGTTTGTCCTCCCAGGACGATCCCGTCGCCCGGCGGCAGGGCCCGGCGGCCGCCGAGACCGCGGACCGCCTCGAACGGCTCGAGCGCCAGCGCGACGCCGTGGCCGAAGCCGGCCCGTTCGTGCGTCTCGCCGCCGTGGCGCGGGGTTTCGACGGCCCGCTCGCGCGCGCCACCTATCTCGATTTCGAGCCCGCCTGGCCGGCCACGACGGAGGGACTCGTCACCGGGGGGGTCGGCTTCCTCATCGGCTGGCTCGGCCTGCGGGGGCTGTTCAGCGGCCTCGGGCGGATCAGGTTGCGGCGCAGCCGGACGGTGCCGAAGACGCTGCGTACAGCGTGACCAAGGCCAGTCGCGGCGTGGTCGACAGGGATACGGGCCGTCCGAGGTCTCCGATGGACGTCAAGCTGACGGCGGCCGTCCTGAGCGTCGGTATCTTGGCCGCCGTCGCCGCGTTCCTCTCCTTTCCCGCTTGCCAGCACCAGTTCGCGACGGCGGGCGAGGCCGTCACGTCCGATTACATGAGGGGGCAGATCCGAGACGAGGTGATCAAGAAGACGAGGCGGCTCAAGCTCCCGACAGCCGAGGTCGAGGGCAGGAACGTCAGGGTCCTCGATTTCAGCGAGTCGCCTATTCATCAGGGCGAATACGACGTCCTCTTCTCCGTCGAGGGCACGCCGATCAACGGGACAGCGATCACGAACCGCTGTGGCGTGATCGATGTCGTCAGCTCCCTCGAGGAGGACGTCTCAGATCGCCACCGCAGGCTCGAGGATGTCTGGCGAGCGGAACGGCGCCTGAACCCGTTTCTCCCGACGTTCAGGAACTGAAGTGCGGGCGTTGGCGGGTTCTCACTCCCCGAGCGGGATGCCGTCATAGACGTCGGACAAAGCGAGCGTGCCGCCGAGCGCCGAAAGGTCGAGGCTCGCCGCCGGCCCTTGCCGAACCTCGCGGCGCCACGTCCCTCCATCCCTTAGCCATGCCTCGATTCTCACCTCGTCCTGATAGACGATGAGGATGGCTTCCAGGGTCGGGATGGACTGGTAGAAGCGGAGCTTGCCGCCGCGATCCCAATGCATCGTCGAAGGTGAAAGAACTTCTGCGACGAGGACGGGGTCCTTGGCATAGCCGCCGGCCACCGGGTCTCCGCAGCGCACCACGACGTCCGGGATCGGCGCATAATCGTTGACCTTGTCGCTCAGGAGACCCAGTCCGGGAAGAGCCACGCAACCTCGTGCCTTGGCGAGTTGCCGGCAGCGTACGAAGATGTTCCCCACCAGGACCTGATGCCGTTCGGTTTGGGGCGACATCAGGACGGGTTCTCCCTCGAGCAGTTCCCAGCGCTCCTCGTCGGGGTAGGGCGCGATCATCTCCACGAATTCAGCCACGCCGATGCGAGGCCGGGGCTGGTGGACGGCGATGTTCATGCTGCACCTCCGGCCGGCATCCTACCACCCGGCGGGCGTCACCGCACGAGCGTGTTGCGGAACGCCCAGGGCTCGGACGCGTCGATGTCCTCGGGGAACAGGCCAGGCCGCCCTGTGAGCGGCGTCCAGTCCGTGTACTGCCCGATCACCGGCCCGAGGTAAGGCGTCTGGATCGCGAGGCAGCGGCGGAAATCCATCTCGTCCGCCTCCACGATGCCGGCCTCCGGGTTCTCGAGCGCCCAGACCATCCCGGCGAGGACGGCCGAGGTCACCTGGAGGCCGGTCGCGTTCTGGTAGGGCGCGATGCGCCGCGTCTCCTCGATCGAGAGCTGCGAGCCGTACCAATAGGCGTTCCGCCCGTGCCCGTAGAGGAGCACGCCGAGCTCGTCGATCCCGTCGGCGATCTCGTTCTCGTCGAGGATATGCCATCGCGGCTGACGCTCGCCGGCCTGGCCGAACATCTCGTGGAGCGACAGGACGGCGTCGTCCGCCGGATGGTAGGCGTAATGGCAGGTCGGCCGGTACAGGGCCGCGCCCGCCTCGTCCCGGATGGTGAAGTAGTCCGCGATCGAGATCGATTCGTTGTGCGTGACCAGGAACCCGTATTGGGCTCTCGCCGTCGGCGTCCAGGATCGCACGCGCGTGTTGGCGCCGGGCTGGAGGAGGTAGATCGCGGCGCCGCATCCCGCCTCGTGGGTGCGGGCGTTCTCAGGCATCCAGGGCTCGAAGGTCCCCCAGCCGAGCTCCGCCGGCTGTAGGCCCTCCGAGACGAAGCCTTCCACCGACCAGGTGTTCACGAAGACGCCGCGGGGCTTCGGGTCCCGCGCCCGCTGGGTGTCGCGCTCGGCGATGTGGATGCCCTGCACGCCGGCCTTCCGCATCAGGCCGGCCCAGCCCTCCCGCGATGTCGGCTCTCCGTCCGGCAGGCCGAGGTCGCGGGCGACGTCGAGCAGCGCCTGTTTCACGAACCAGGACACCATCCCGGGATTGGCGCCGCAGCACGAGATCGCGGTCGGGCCGCCCGGGCTGCGGCGGCGGGCCGCGAGGGTCGTCTCGCGCAGCGCGTAGTTCGAGCGCGCCTCAGGTCCCTTGGCCGCGTCGAAATAGAACCCGAGCCAGGGCTCGTTCACCGTGTCGATATAGAGCGCGCCGACCTCGCGGCAGAGCTCCATGATGTCGACCGAGCCCGTATCGACCGACAGGTTCACGCAGAAGCCCTGGCCGCCGCCTTCCGTGAGGAGCGGGCGGAGCAGGTCGCGGTAGTTCTCGCGCGTCACGGCCTCCCGGACGAAGCGGACACCCCGCTCGTCGAGCAGCGCCCGGTCCGTGTCGACCGGGTCGATCACGGTGAAGCGCGCGGCGTCGTAGCGGAAATGCCGCTCGATCAGCGGCAGCGTTCCGCGCCCGATCGAGCCGAAGCCGATCATCACGATCGGACCGCTGATGCGGCCGTGGACGGGCCATTCGGCCATGTATGTGTCCTCCTCGTCGAACCAGCTGAGTGCCGACGACATCGCTTCGAAACGGATCGGTCGGACGGATAGGACCATTCTGCGGCGGTGGAAACCGCGCCCGGAGGCTTCGCGTGCCATGAAGATCCTGATCGACCTCGACCGCGCCGTGACGGAGGGCGCCATCACGGCCGTCGAGCGCGACCGCCTCCGGGCGATGTCGGGCGGGCAGACCGCCGACCTCGCCCTCAACATCCTGATCGGCTTCGGCGTCGTCGCGATGACGGTCGGGCTGGTCATCCTGTCCGGCGGCCTCGCGGGCCTCCTGCCGCCCGGCATCCTCCTGGCCGCGGCCGGCCTGTGGCTCGTGCTGAAGGCCGGGCGCCGCTGGGCGATGCTCGGCCAGATCGTGCTGGTGGTCGGCGCGGCGCTCCTCGGCGCCGGCCTCGTGGTGATGGGCGGAGGCTCCGCCGGCTCGCTCCTGATCGCGTCCGCGATCCTGGCCGGCGCCGCGGTCGTGGCGGAGAACGGCCTCCTGGCGGCCGGCGCCACGCTCGTCCTCGCCTCCGTCTTCGGCGCGTCCACGCGGTACGGGCATGCCCGCTACACGCTGATCGTCGAGGAGCCGACATGGACGATCGCGGCCTTCGCCCTCCTGGCCGTCGGGCTCGTGGCCCTGGCGCCTCGCCTGCCGGCCGCGCAGGAGCGACTCGCCCTCATCGCCGCCCGGACGGCGGCGCTGATGGTCAATTTCGCCTTCCTGGTCGGCTCGCTCTGGGGCGACAAGCCGGGCGCCGACCACATCCCGGCCTTGGCGTTCTCCGTCGCCTGGGCTCTCGCGCTGATCGGCGCCGCCATATGGGCCTGGCGGGAGAACCGGCGCTGGCCGCTGGTCGCCGCGACCGCCTTCGGGGCGATTCACTTCTACACCCAGTTCTTTGAGCGGATCGGGCCGCATCCGGCCGCGATCGCGCTGGCCGGGCTCAGCTCGGTCGCGATCGGCTACGGGCTGAAGCAGGCGCTGGCCGGGATGCCCCGGCCGGCGTGATGGCGGCGGTCAGGCGGCGGCCCGGATCAGCTCCGCGATCTCCGGTCGTCGACGGAGCCGGCCCGTCGCCGAGACGAGGCCCGCCGCACCCGCGAGGGCTCCGGGCGCGAGTTCGAGGCCGAGGAAGCGGCCGGCCTCCCACGGTCCCGGCAGCCAGAGGTCCCTGACAGCCTCGGCCGCGAAGCCGAACCGGCGGTAATAGGGCGCGTCGCCGACGAGCATCACCGCCCGGTGCCCGAGCGCCGCCGCGCGCGACAGCGTCTCGCGCATCAGCTCGCCGCCGAGGCCGACGCCCTGGAGCGCCGGGTCGACGGCGATCGGGCCGAGCAGCAGGGCAGGGCGGCCCGGTCCGGCCGACACGTCCCACAGCCGCACGGTCGCGGCGAGGCGGCCGTCGCGATCGGCGACGAGGGACAGGCCTTCGGCCGGCTCGCGACCCTCGCGCAGGCGCTCGGAGGTCTTGCGGGCGCGGTCCGGGCCGAAGCAGCGGTCGAGCAGCGCCTCGCGGGCGGGAACGTCGAACGGGGTCTCGTGGCGGATGTCGAACACGGGCCGGCCCTCCCAGGCAGAGGATGGAGACACGAACCTTCGCACCCGCGCGCGGCGGGCCCGTACGGGGGTGGTACGTCCTTGCGAGAAGGCGAAGCCGACGAAGCAATCCAGGAACGCTGGGTTGCTTCGCTGCGCTCGCAATGGCGAGGGCAGAGGTCAGGATCCGCACCGTCCGGATAGGGTTGCCCCTCACTCGGCCGGCGCTCGCATCCCTCAACCTCTCCCCGCCTGGGCGGGGAGAGGCATCGCCGTCAGATGACGTGCGTGGCCAGCGGCGGGAGGCCGTTGAAGGCGACGGACGAGTAGGTCGCCGTATAGGCTCCCGTGCCCTCGATCAGGACGCGGTCGCCGATCGCGAGCGAGACCGGCAGCCAGTACGGCGTCTTCTCGTACATCACGTCGGCCGAATCGCAGGTCGGGCCGGCGAGGACGCAGGGGATGCGCCGCTCGGCGTCGCGCTCCGTGCGGATGTCGTATCGGATCGACTCGTCCATCGTCTCGGCGAGACCGCCGAACTTGCCGATGTCCAGGTAGACCCACCGCACCTCCTCCTCGGCGTGGCTCTTCTGCGAGACGAGCACGACCTCCGATTCGATGATCCCCGCATTGCCGACCATGCCGCGGCCCGGCTCGATGATCGTCTCGGGCAGCCGGTTGCCGAAATGCTTGGAGAGCGCCCGGAAGATCGAATCGCCGTAGGCTTCGACCGCCGGGACGTCCTTCAGGTACTTCGTCGGGAACCCGCCGCCGAGATTGACCATCGACAGGTGGATGCCGCGCTCCGCCAACTCGCCGAAAATCCGCGAGGAGGACGCGAGCGCGCCGTCCCAGGCCTCCGTATTCGGCTGCTGGGAGCCGACATGGAAGGACACGCCATAGGCTTCGAGCCCGACCCGGTGGGCGTGCTCGAGAACCTCGACGGCCATCTCCGGCATGCAGCCGAACTTCCGCGACAGCGGCCATTCCGCGCCCGCGCCGTCGCACAGGATGCGGCAGAACACGCGCACGGCGTCGGTCGCCGTGAGGGCCTTCGCCCGGGCGATCTTCTCGACCTCGGCCTCGCAATCGACCGCGAAGAGGCGCACGCCGAGCTCCAGCGCCCGGGCGATGTCGCGCTCCTTCTTGATCGTGTTGCCGAAGGACACGCGCTCGGGGGTCGCCCCCGCCTCCAGCGCCATGCGGATCTCCGCCACGGAGGCCGTGTCGAAGCACGAGCCGAGCTCGGCCAGAAGCTTCAGGAGCTTCGGCTCGGGATTGGCCTTGACCGCGTAGAAGACGCGGGTGTCCGGCAGGGCGCGCGCGAACTTCTCATAGTTCTCGCGCACCACCTCGAGATCGACCACGAGCACCGGCCCGTCGTCGAGACCCGCCCGCCGGCGGTCGTGCAGGAAATCGCGGATGCGCTCCGTCATGGCGCTCTCCCAGAAGGTTCAACGTGCCGGCAGGCCGGCCCCGGTTGAAATTCAGGCGGAAGGACATCCTTCGCGCCCGGCGTCATTGGGTTCGGCGAGCGCTGCGACGCCCCGCGCGTTGGAAACGCGGATGCGGCTCAACGCACCGTCGACCCGACGATGCTGCCTTCGTTTGGATGGGAGACCCATCCGCACGCCCGGCAAGATAAACAAGCCTCTTCGGTGTCCGCCTTTGGAGGGCGGACGAGACCAAAAAAGCCCGTTCGTCGTTGCTTCAAGCTACGTCCCCCGTGGAGTGCGGGGTTCGCCGGTTTAACCCTCCGGCTGCCGGTTGTTGTCGGGGCAGGTGTTTCCACCCGAACGGCCGCCTGGAGGGATCCAGCCCTCTCGGCAACAGTCCTGAACCCCTGGCGGCTGTCCGGCCTCTTGTCCGGATGCCCACCAACCGGCACGCGGCCACAGGCACGTGCGAAATTGGGCAGGGGTCAGATAGGTGAATTCGGCCGGGGGTACAAGTGGCATTCGCGAACGGCCGGGGCGGTCGCCCCGTTCACCGGATTCTCACCTGCCTCCGGTCATGTACTCCCTTCCGCATCGTCAACCGTCTGCGACCGACACATGACCGATCTCACGCGCCGGGCGGCGCTCGCCACGCTGGCGGCCGCGGCCGCCTCCCCGGCCACGGGACAGCAGGCCGGGATCCCGCCCCTGATCCCGTTCCGGTTCGAGGACGCGGTGCGGCGGGCCCGCGACCTCGCCGCCACGCCCTTCGACGGCTCGGTCCCGCCGCTTCCCGAGCCCATCGCCAATCTCGATTTCGACGCCTACCGGGACATCCGCTTCCGGCCGGACCGCGCCCTCCTGAACGTCCCCGGGCGGCCGTTCCGGCTGCAGCTCTTCCACCTTGGCTTCCTGTACAGCCGCCCGATCACCGTGAACGTGATCCGGGACGGCGTGCCGACGCCCGTACCCTACGGGCCGCAGCTCTTCGATTTCGGCCGGCCGAAGCTCGACCGGCCTCTGCCGGTCAATCTCGGCTACGCCGGGTTCCGCCTCCATTACCCGTTGAACAGCCCGAAGGTGCTGGACGAGCTCATCGCCTTCCTGGGCGCGAGCTATTACCGCTTCCTCAGCCGGGGCCAGCAATACGGGATCTCGGCCCGCGGCCTGTCCGTCAACGTCCAGTCGGGCGAGCCCGAGGAATTCCCCTTCTTCCGCGAGTTCTGGATCGACGTCCCGGCGCAGGGCGCGGAGCGGATCACGATCTTCGGGCTGCTCGACGGCGCGTCCGTCGCGGGCGCCTACCGGTTCGAGATCTATCCGGCGAACGAGACCACGATCGAGGTCTCCGCTACCCTGTTTCCGCGGCGGCAGATGGCGGCGGTGGGGCTCGCGCCGCTCACTTCCATGTACTTCTCCGGGGAGAACGAGCGGCGGACGGGCGACGATTTCCGGCCGGAGCTCCACGACACGGACGGGCTTCTCGTCCACCTCTCGTCCGGAGAATGGCTGTGGCGACCGATCCGCAACCCGGGCGCGAAGACGGCGACGGGTTTCGGGGACACCAACCCACGCGGCTTCGGCCTCATGCAGCGCGACCGCAGCTTCGAGAGCTACCAGGATCTCGAGGCCGGCTACCAGCTCCGTCCCTCCTATTGGGTGGAGCCCGGCGGGAACTGGGGCGAGGGCCGGATCGAGCTCGTCGAGATCCCGACCTCGGCCGAGGTCCACGACAACGTCGTCGCCTATTGGACGCCGCGCCTGCCCTACGAGGCCGGGCAGGAGGTCTCCTTCGGCTACCGCATCAAGTCGCTCGACACGGGCGATTGGCTCCATCCGGGCGGCAAGGTGGTGAACACCTTCGTCGCGCCGGCCCGCGCCTCCGGATCCGTCGAGGCCGGGGACCGGACCTCGCGGCGCTTCCTCGTGGACTTCGCCGGCGGCAAACTCTCCTATTACCGGGCGGACCCGTCTATCCTGGAGGTGGTGCCTACCGTCTCCGCCGGCCGCGTCGTCGCCACCTCCGTGGTTCCGAACGACCATACCGGCGGCTTCCGGGCGGCGATCGACGTCAAGCTCGAACCCGGTCAGTCCGCGGACCTGCGCGCCTATCTCCGGTCGGGCGGCAAGGCCCTGACCGAGACCTGGACCTATCGCTGGACGGCCGAGTGAGGATCAGACCGGCCGTCGCGGCCGATGTGGACGCGCTCCTGCGGCTCGAGGAGGCGGCCTTCGCCACCGACAGGCTGGACCGCCGCGCCTTCCGGCACGCGGTCGTCTCGCCGACGATCCTGGCGCTCGCGGCTGGTCCGGAGGGCGGGGACCTCGCAGGCTACGTTCTGGTCCAGCTCCGGCGCGGCTCGCGGCTGGCGCGGTTGACATCGGTCGCCGTCGCCCCCGCGCGGGCGGGGCGGGGGCTCGGGCGCGCGCTCCTGCGCGGAGCGGAGGCTGCGGCCCGCGAGGCCGGCTGCGACAGGCTCCGGCTCGAGGTCCGGGCGGATAACGAGGCGGCGAGGCGCCTGTACCAGAGCGCCGGCTATACGCGTTTCGCCGTCGTGGCCGCGTATTACGAGGACGGCGAGGCCGCTTGGCGCTACGAGCGGCGTCTCGACGGTTGAGGCCGCGATTCATCATGCGGCCACCCGGGCCGCGCCGCCGTTCGACCTTGCCGCGGGCTTGGGGTACAAGGACGCGGCGGCCCGACCTCGCGACGTCATGGCCGCGGGGTCTCGGTCGGGGCGACGCGTGCGGACCATCAAACCCATCGAGGCGCGGATCACGGAGGAGGCCTGCCTCGCGGAGGTTCTGCGCCTCCAGGTGGGCGACGATCCGTGCCCGGCCTGCGAAGCCCGGACCGGCTTCGTGCAGGCCGCCAAGCACCGGTCCTTCGCCTGCCGGGCCTGCGGCTTCAAGATCTTCCCCTGTGTCGGCACGCCCTTCGCCAAGGCGCAGCCGAGCCTGCGCGAATGGTTCCTGGCCATCTACGCGGGAGCTGACGAGGACAAGCTCTCCGCCAAGGCGCTGAAGGGCGCGCTCGACGTCCCGCCCCGCATCGCGGAGCAACTCGCGGACGGGGTGGAGGACCTCAAGGCCAGCCGGGCGACCGCCGGAAAGGGAGCCGAATGGGTCGACGCGATCCGGAGCTTCGTCGAGGACGCCCCGCAATCCCGCCACCCGTCGTCGGGAACAAAGGTGAGCCGCGCGGCCTCCGCCCAGCCCGCGTCAGGATCCACGCCGCCGCCGCCCGGGAGGCGCGGCTTCGACCGCTGGGGCACGGTCGGCATCGCCGGCATCCTCTGCCTCGCGCTGTTGGGAGCGGGCGTCGGTTGGCTGCTGGTGCCCGACGCGCCCGAGGAGGATTCGGAGGTGGTGCAAGCCACCGCCATCCTGTCGCTCGCCAATGACAAGCCCGTCCTGATCGTCTCGCAGGAGGTCGCCGACCAGCTCTACGACGTGCAGGACGTCGAGGCCGAGCCGAACGGCTCCGCCATGCCGTCCATCCGGCTCGCCCCGCCCCCGGGGACGGGCGATCCCGACGGCACGAAGGTGGCGGAGGCGAAGCCCCTCTCCGTGCCGTCCATCAAGCTCGCGCCCTCCGTCGGGCAGTCGATCCTGTCGGGCGACCTTTCCGCCGTGAGAGGCAAGGCCAGCCAGCGACCCGAGCTCGCCGCCTACGACACCCTCGCCAAGCAGCTCGAGGCGAAGGGGCCGCGCAACCCGGACGAGCTCATCGTCTTCGGCCCCATGAAGATCCGCTGGCACCTCGTCGAGAAGATCTACCGGGCCGCGCTCAAGGTGCAGATGGATCCCATCCTCCTGATGGCGATCGCCGACAAGGAATCCTCGTTCGCGACCGAGGTCCAGGCGAAGACCTCCTCAGCCACGGGTCTGTTCCAGTTCATCGAGCGGACCTGGCTCGGGGTCGTCCGGGATTTCGGCGCCGCCTACGGGCTGGAGCGGGAGGCGAAGATCGCCCAGGCGTCCTCCATCGAGTCGGGCGAGCGCACCCGCATCCTCGAGCTCCGCAGCGACGCCTTCCTGTCCGCCGCCTTCGCGGGCGAGATGCTGAAGCGGGACGCGCTCCGGATCGGGAAGCGGATCGGACGCCCGCTCACGGGCGGCGAGATCTACCTCGTGCATTTCCTCGGGCCGGACGGGGCGGAGAAGCTCATCGAGCGCGTCGCCGCCGCGCCGACCACGGCGGCCGCCGAACTGCTCCCGAAGCCGGCCGAGGCGAACAAGACGATCTTCTACGCGCCCGGCCAGGACGGGGCGGCGAAGAAGGTCTCCGTCTCCGAGCTCAAGGAGAAGTTCGACACGATGATCTCCGTCCGGCTCGACCGCTACCGCAACGTCCACGGCGTCGCCCTCGGCAAGGACGCCGCGCCGGCGAAGAAGAAGTAGCCGTCCGGGCGCAGAGAGCGACCCCCTCTCCGCTCGTCCCGGCGAGGGCCGGACCCACCTGCGCTCTACGAGCGATCGGAGACGGGGAGCTCGACGCCGATCCTCATCCAGGTCGGCCGCAGCCAGGTCCGGCGCGGCTGAGAGAGACGTTTGATCCCTCGAGGGGAGAGGCCGTCCGCCTGAGGCCGCGATTCACGCGCGGCGAAGCCGCACCTGCGCGCCTGTCCTAAGACAGGAAAACGCGGTCAGGGCCGCGTGGGTACGGTCAGGTCAGAAGCCGACGCCGAGGAGCGTGTATTGGAGGCAGGCGACGCCCGTGCAGCGGCGGGGCGCGGGCTGCACGGCCTGGAACACCGGGGCCGGCTCGGCGGCCGCAACCGTGATCGGACGCTGCGTCAGACGAACCCGGGCCGGAGCGGGCCGGGTCACCGCGGCGCTCTTCGCCGCCGGCTTGGCGGCTGCGATCTTCACGACTGGACGGGCGGCCGTGGCCGGCTTCGCGGGAATCGGGTTGTAGGCGGACGAAGCCGGCGTCGCCTTCGAGGGCTATTTCATCGGACCGGAATACAGCGAGTTCTGGAAGGGCGCGCTCTTCACCTCGGCGGAGAACCACATCCTGGAAGAGTTCCACCATGTGCCGTTCATCGTAAAACTCTGCCC
>CALMTJ010000372.1:7682-7912 GCA_937872715.1 uncultured Methylobacteriaceae bacterium | reverse complement strand
GGCCATCCACGAGAGCGCGGCCATTCCAGGGCGACCGGCGTCCCGCCTCGGATAACGTGGGTGGCCGGGCCAAGCCCGGCCATGACGGCGAAGGGCAGGGACGTCCTCACCCGGCCCGCAGCAGCCTGACGCCAGCGTCTCGGTCGAACAGGTAGAGCAGCAGCCTGAGGGCGTGCCCGCGTTCCGATTGCAGTTCGCGGTCGCGCTCGACCACGAGCCGGGCATCGTCC
>CALMTJ010000372.1:1094-7672 GCA_937872715.1 uncultured Methylobacteriaceae bacterium | reverse complement strand
GGACGATGCCCGGCTCGTGGTCGAGCCGCGCGATGCGGAAGGCGGCGCGGCCGGATTGCCGGGCGCCCAGGATCTCGCCCTCGCCCCGCAGCCGCAGGTCCTCCTCCGCGATGGCGAAGCCGTTCTCCGTCCGGCGCATGGTCTCGAGGCGCGCCTTGGCGGTGTCCCCGAGCGGGCCGCGGTAGAGGAGGAGGCAGGTCGAGCGGGCCGATCCCCGCCCGATCCGGCCCCGGAGCTGGTGGAGCTGGGCCAGCCCGAAACGCTCGGCGTGCTCGATCACCATGACGGCCGCGCGGGGAACGTCCAGGCCGACCTCGATCACGGTTGTCGCGACCAGCACGGGGATGTCGCCCGACGCGAAACGCCCCATGACCGCGTCGCGCTCCGCCGGCCGCATCCGGCCGTGGACGAGGCCCACCCGATCGGGCCCGAGGACGGCTCCGAGTTCGGCGGCGCGGTCTTCTGCCGCCGCGAGGTCGACATTCTCCGATTCGGAGACGAGCGGGCACACCCAATAAACGCCGTCGCCGGCCGCGACAGCGCGGGCGACCGCGCCCGTGACCTCCTCCAGCCGGTCGGCGGAGACGAGCCGCGTGTCGACGGGGAGCCGTCCGGGCGGCTTCTCGTCGAGGACGGAGATGTCCATGTCGCCGAAATTGGCGAGCGCCAGCGTCCGCGGGATGGGCGTCGCCGTCATGACGAGGATGTCCACCGCCTCGCCCTTGGCGCCGAGCGCCAGCCGCTGGTGCACCCCGAAACGGTGCTGCTCGTCGATCACCGCGAGCCCGAGGTCGCGGAACAGCACCTCCTCCTGGAACAGCGCGTGCGTCCCGACCGCGATGTCGACGGCGCCGGAGGCGAGCGCCGCGAGGCTCGCCCGGCGTTCGGACGGGCGGTCCCGTCCCGTGAGCACGCGCACGCGAAGGCCCGCAGGTTCGGCGAGGAGCGCGAGCCGCTCCGCGTGCTGGCGCGCGAGGATCTCCGTCGGCGCCACCAGCACGGCCTGCCGTCCGGCTTCCACCGCGCTCGCCATGGCGAGCAGGGCGACCAGCGTCTTGCCCGAACCGACATCGCCCTGCAGGAGCCGCAGCATGCGATGGTCCGAGACGAGGTCGCCCCGGATCTCGGTCACGGCGCGCTCCTGCGCTCCGGTCGGCCGGAAGGGCAGGGCGTCGACGAGCCGGCGCACGAGGGTGCCGTCGCCCGCGTTCACGCGCCCGGAGGCCCGCTTCATCCGATTGCGGACCAGGGCCAGCGCGAGCTGCGTCGCGAGGAGCTCGTCATAGGCGAGACGGCGCCGGGCCGGCGCATCCGGCGCATCCGGCCCAACGCTCCTCGCGTCCTCATCCTGAGGTGCCGAGCGAAGCTCGGCCTCGAAGGACGCAGAACCGTCCCGCGTGCTTCGAGGGCCGGCTGTGCCGGCCACCTCAGCATGAGGCGGAAGAGGGTCGGTGACCGTTGCAACGAGCGGCCGGTGCGCCTGAGCGAGGGCGTCGGCGAACGGGGGAAACGCGTTCCGGGCGAGCCAGGCAGCATCCTGCCATTCCGGCATCGCGGGCAGGCGCGTCAGAGCGGCCGCCACATACTTGCCGATGAGGCGGGAGGTGACACCCTCCGTGAGGCCGTAGACCGGCTCGCTCGCCGGCGCCTCGGAAGCTGCGCGCTCGTCGAGGATCCGGGACGGGTGCACCATCTGGCGATGGCCGTCCCAGAGCTCGATCGTTCCCGAGACGATCCGGCGCGCGCCGACCGGGAGCATCTGCTCCATGCGGCGGGCCGGCATGTTGAAGAAGACGAGCGTCACGTCCCCCGTCTCGTCCTCCACGAGGACCCGGTACGGCGCCCGGCCGCCGGCGCGGGTGGATGGGCGGTGGGCCGAGACCCGGACGGAGAGGGTGACGGGTTCCCCGACCGGCGCGTCCCGGACCGAGCCCAGCACCCCCCGGGACAGCGACCCGCTCGGCAGGTGCAGAAGGAGGTCGAGGATGCGCGCGGGCCGGCCGGGCTCGCCGACGAGCCGGTCGAGCAGCGCCGCCATGCGCGGGCCGACGCCCGGAAGGGCCGAGACGGGGGCGAAGAGCGGGTCGAGGAGGGAAGGCCGAAGCGACATCGTGATCGGGAGGCGCTGGCAAGGAGGCCGGTCGCCGCTATATAGCGTCCGGATGTCACCGACGTCTCCCCGAGCCGCCGGCGCGCCTGCCGGACTCGATCCGCGCCGCAAGCGCGCCCTGTTCCGGGCATGGCATCGCGGCACGCGCGAGATGGACCTGATCATGGGCCGCTTCGCCGAGCGCGAGCTGGCCGGCATGTCCGAGAGCGAGCTCGTCCTGTTCGAGGAGCTGCTCGAGCATAACGAGGCCGACGTCTATGCCTGGGTCACCGGCCGAGACGCCGTTCCGGACGGAGTGGATGCCGGCTTCATCACGCGCCTCGGGCTCTACCGGGGCACCCACGCCTAACCGTTCCGGGTGCCCGGCGCCTTTCGCAGAGACCATGTCCAGACACAAAGCCTCCGCGCTGACCGGGCCGCTCGGGCGGGCCATCGAGCTCATGGGGAGCGGCGATCCGTTCACGCTGGGGAGCGTGCCGGACGGGTTCGACGCGCTCGCGGTCGGCGACCTCGTGCGCGGGCTCGCGCGGTCGTCCGAGGGTCCGGCGGTCCTGGTCCACGTCGCCCGGGACGGCCAGCGAAGGCAGGCCTTCGAGAACGCGCTCCGCTTCGTCGCACCCGAAGTGGAGGTGCTGTGCTTCCCGGCCTGGGATTGCCAGCCCTACGACCGCGTGTCGCCGACGGGCGGGATCACCGCCCAGCGGATGACCGCACTCGCGCGCCTCGCGAGGTCGCGGACGACGGCCGAGCGGCCCCGCATCCTGTCGACCACCGTGAACGCGCTCGTGCAGCGCGTGCCCCCGCGCGCCCGGATCGCGGCCGAGACCTTCGCGGCCGCCCCCGGCAACGCCCTGAAGATGGACAACATCGCGGCCTGGCTCGAGGCCAACGGCTATGCCCGGACCGGGACGGTGCGGGAATCCGGCGAATACGCCGTCCGGGGCGGCATCCTCGACCTCTACCCGCCGGGCCTGCCGAACCCCGTGCGGCTCGACTTCTTCGGCGACACGCTCGAATCGATCCGCGCCTTCGACCCGGAGACGCAGCGCTCGACGGGCCAGCTCCGCTCGCTCGACCTCGTGCCGATGAGCGAGATCCGGCTGACGACGGAGACGATCCGGCGTTTCCGCCAGGCCTACCTCGCGGCCTTCGGGGCACCCCGCCGCGACGATCGGCTCTACGAGGCCGTGAGCGAGGGGCGGCGCTATCCCGGGATGGAGCATTGGCTGCCGCTCTTCCACGAACGGCTGGACACCCTGTTCGACTACGTGCCGGACGTGCCGGTCGTGTTCGACGCCCTGGTCGAGGATGCGGCCGGCGAGCGGTTGGCCCAGGTCAGGGATTACCACGACGCGCGCTCCTCCGCGCCCGCCTCGGCCGATGCCACGCCGTACAGGCCGCTCGATCCCGACGCCCTCTATCTCGGGCCGGAGGAATGGGCGAAGCGCGTCGCCGGGCTGCCGCTCGTCCGCCTCACGCCCTTCGCCCAGGCGACATCGGACGGCCGTCCCGCCATCGATGCCGGTGCCCGGCGGGGCCGCGACTTCATCGCCGAGCGCACGGACCCGAACGCGAACGTGTTCGAGGCGGCCGTGCGCCATATCCGGGATCAACAGGCCGGCGGCCGGCGCGTGCTCGTGGCCGCGTGGTCGGAAGGCTCGCGCGAGCGGCTCTCGCACGTGCTGGAGGATCACGGCCTCCCGAAGCCGGCCAGCCCGGCCCGGCTCGCGGACGCGCTTGCCCTGCCTAGGAACGAGACGGCGCTCGTTGTCTGGGGACTGGAGGCCGGGTTCGAGACGGCCGACCTCACGGTCCTCGGCGAGCAGGACATCCTCGGCGACCGGCACGTGCGGACGAAGCGCGCCTCGCGCCGGCCGCAGGATTTCCTGGCCGAGGTCACGGCCCTCACGCCTGGCGACCTCGTCGTTCATGTCGATCACGGGATCGGCCGCTTCGAAGGCCTGAAGACCATCAATGCGGCCGGCGCGCCGCACGATTGCCTCGACCTCACCTATGCCGGGGAGGCGCGGCTCTACCTGCCGGTCGAGAACATCGACCTCCTGTCCCGCTACGGGTCGGAGGAGACCGAGGTCCAGCTCGACCGTCTCGGCGGCGGCGCCTGGCAGGCCCGCAAGGCCAGGATGAAGAGCCGCATCCGCGAGATGGCGGGCGAGCTGATGAAGGTCGCGGCGGCGCGCTTCCTCAAGGACGCGCCGAAGCTCGTCGCGCCGGACGGCCTTTACGATGAGTTCGCGGCCCGCTTCCCCTACGACGAGACCGAGGACCAGCTCCACGCGATCGAATCCGTGCTGGGCGACCTCTCGACCGGTCGGCCGATGGACCGCCTCGTCTGCGGCGATGTCGGGTTCGGCAAGACGGAGGTCGCCCTCCGGGCCGCCTTCGCGGCCGTGATGGGCGGGCGGCAGGTGGCCGTCATCGTGCCGACGACGCTGCTCGCCCGCCAGCATTTCCGCAGCTTCGCGGAGCGCTTCCGCGGGCTGCCGGTGAACGTGGCGCAGCTCTCCCGCTTCGTACCGGCGGCCGAGACGAAGACCGTGAAAGCCGGGCTCGCGGACGGAACGGTCGATATCGTGGTCGGCACGCACGCGCTGCTCGGCAAGGCCATGGCGTTCAAGGATCTCGGCCTCGTGGTCGTGGACGAGGAGCAGCATTTCGGTGTCGGCCACAAGGAGCGGCTGAAGAACCTCCGGGCCGAGATCCACGTCCTGACGCTGACCGCGACGCCGATCCCCCGCACGCTCCAGCTCGCGCTGACGGGCGTGCGCGAGCTCTCCATCATCGCGACGCCGCCGGTGGACAGGCTCGCGGTCCGGACCTTCGTCACGCCCTTCGATCCGCTCGCCATCCGGGAGGCGCTGCTGCGCGAGCGTTATCGCGGCGGGCAGGCCTTCTACGTCGTGCCGCGCATCCAGGATCTGGAGGAGGTGCGCGAGTTCCTGGGCAGGGAGGTGCCGGAGGCGAAGGTCGCGGTGGCCCACGGCCAGATGGCGGCGGGGCAGCTCGAGGACGTCATGGTCGCCTTCTACGACGGCCAGTACGACGTGCTCCTGTCGACCACCATCGTGGAATCCGGCCTCGATATCCCGACGGCCAACACGCTGATCGTCCACCGGGCCGACATGTTCGGGCTGGCCCAGCTCTACCAGCTCCGCGGCCGGGTCGGACGGTCCAAGGCGCGCGCCTACGCGCTCTTCACCGTGCCGGCGAACCGCAACCTCACCGTCCAGGCCGAACGCCGCCTCAAGGTGCTGCAATCGCTGGACACGCTGGGAGCGGGCTTCCAGCTCGCCTCCCACGATCTCGACATCCGGGGCGCCGGCAACCTGCTCGGCGACGAGCAATCGGGGCACATCAAGGAGGTCGGATACGAGCTCTACCAGCAGATGCTGGAGGAGGCGGTCGCCGCCCTGAAGGCGGGGATCGACGACGAGGAGGTCGCGGACGCGCAATGGTCGCCGGCGATCGCGGTCGGCGCGCCGGTGATGATCCCCGACACCTACGTGTCGGACCTGCAGCTCCGCCTCGGCCTCTACCGCCGCCTGGCGAGCTTCGAGACGGAGGACGAGGTCGCGACCTTCCGGGCCGAGCTCGTCGACCGGTTCGGGCCGATCCCGCCCGAGATCGATCAGCTTCTCGCGATCATCGCCATCAAGGTCCTGTGCCGGCGCGCCAATATCGACAAGGTCGAGGCCGGACCGAAGGGGATCATCGTGGCCTTCCGAGACAACTCCTTCGCCAACCCGGCGGGTCTCGTGAAATATGTGGGGGAGCAGGGCTCGTTCGCGAAGGTCAGGCCCGACATGAGGGTCGTGTTCCTGCGCGAGGCCGACGATGTCGGCCGCCGCCTCAAGACGACCCGGCGCATCGTGAAGGAGCTCGTGGACGTCGCGGACGGGAAGCCGGTCTCCGCGATGCGTTGATCGCCCGAGGCCTGTCCGGCGCTATTGCGGGATCTGCGACGCCGGGGCGCTCGCGTCGCCGAGCAGGGCCGGGATGCCGCCGTTCGGAACCATCGCGTCCCGCTCCCAGACGAAGACCGGGATGCCGAGCGCGTTCTCCCGCAGCGACCCGGCGGCCGCGAGAAAGCCTTCGTAGCGGTCGCCCTGCTGCGCGGCCGGCATCTTCAGGAAGATCGCGGCCGGCCGAGGGATGACGTCCAGGACCTGGGACGCCGCTTCGAACGATGTGGTGACGCTGGAATAGCCATGCTCGGCGAGCTCGGCCGAGAGGCTGTCGACGACATTCCGTTCGCCGCTGTCGACCACCATGACCTTGTGCAGATCGTTCATGGGCGGACTATGCTCTCGGTTGTACCGCAGCGCAACAACTCCGCGGGCCGGAGAAAAGTTCATCCGATCGTCGTAAATGTCTGACGCGCGACGCCGACCGCGTGGAGGCGCTGCAGGCGGAGGGCTGGGCGCGCGACGCGGTGCGGCTGATCCAGAAC
>CALMTJ010000372.1:0-1084 GCA_937872715.1 uncultured Methylobacteriaceae bacterium | reverse complement strand
CGCTGCCGAGGCGTTCGGCCCGGAAGCCCGAGGCCGCGAACCCGTCCTCGTCGCGGAGGACCACGTCGCCGGATCTCACGCCGTCGACACCCGCGACCGGGCCGCGGAAGGAGATCGCGCCGCCATCGGCCATCCTCACCTCGATCAGGTCCGGCCCGGACCCGCTCGCCGGCCCGTCGAGGTCGATGGCGAACCGGCCGCCCTCCGCCCGCGAACCTGCCAGAAGCGCGATCTCGCCGAAGCTCACGAGGTCCACGATCCGGCCGTCGGCATCGGACCCGGTCACGAAGGCGTTCGGCGCCTCGTGGACGAGGATCGCGGACCGGAGGCGGGGCAGCACCCCGTCCTCCGCGAGGGCGGATTCGAGGAAGCCGGGCGCGACGAGATGGACCGCCGCCGCCCGGTCGAGGGAGCCCAGGAGGTCGCGGGACGAGAAGATTCCGTGCGTCTCGAGCGTGGCATCCGCCAAGAGCGACGCCGCGAGGCCGCTCGCCAGTCCCTTGAGATCGTCGGGAGGCAGCAGCGTCAGGATGTGATCCCCCGGCCGGATGCGGGCCGCCTCCAGCACCAGGGCCGTCGCGGCCACGACGGATTGGAGAGGCCGGAGCAGGGGCCTGAGACCCTCCTGCTCGCGCCGGAACGTGATGATCCCGCACGGCTCGCCGATTGGCTGGACGGCGCGCGCCGTCGGATCGACGAGGATGCGGTCGAGATCGAGGACGCCGGCCGGGACCTGCGGCCCGAAGGCGAGGACGTAGCGGAGGCGGAAGAAGCCGGCCGCCACGAAGCAGAGCTTCTCGGCCGGCCTCTCCGGGCGCGCCGGTCGGGACCGTCCCGGAACGCCACGCGGTCCGGCTCGCGGGCGGCCGCCTCCGCCAGCAGACGCGACAGCCCGCCCGCCTTCCCGGCGGCGGCGGCCGGGTTGTCGAGCACGCCTGACCTCGTCGGAGCGATCACGCCTGCACCGTCCCGGATCCGCCCCGATTCCCGGCCGATCCTTGCCGATCGACCCTGCGGCCGCCAGCATAGGTTCGGACGCGTCCCCGTGAAAGAACCCGTGCGACGACGCGCCCTCTCCCGTGGC
>CALMTJ010000371.1 GCA_937872715.1 uncultured Methylobacteriaceae bacterium | reverse complement strand
GCCGGGGCCGGCCTTGTCTCCTGGGCCGCCTTGGCGTCCGGCGGGGCGGGCCTGTCCAGCGGCGACGCGGCGACGGGCTCGATCGCCTCCCGCTTGAACTGCGTCCGCACCCGGCCGGTGAACGAGACGGTGCGGCCGCTCTCCGAGACCTGCACGCCCTCCGCCTCGACGATGCCGGAGGCGGTGGTGATCCTGACGGGCTCCTTCGACACGACCGTGCCGGCCTTCAGGTCGACCGTCGCGGAGCGCAGCAGCACCTCGTCGCCCTTGCTCGTGGTGATGCGGATGTCCCGGCTGAGATCGAGCAACTCCTTGGACGTGTCGAACAGGCCGGCCGCCGAGACGAGGTCGGCGAGCGAGCCGGCATCGTCGAGCACGAGCCGGCCCTTCATGTCGGCGAGCTCGATCGTCCCGGGCCGGCGGATATCCTGGTAGGCCGCCTTGGCGGTCACCTCGTAGGGCCGGGCATCCTTGCGGAAGCCGGTGAGGCGCGGGTTCTCCATCGCGATCTTGGTTCCGCTGACGGAGAGCGGCCCGAGCGTCAGCCCGGAAAACCGGCCGAGCGGGTTGAGGTAGGTCGCGGCCGCGACAAGCGCGACCGCGATCACGGACCCGATCGGGATGGCGAATCTCAACACGCGGACGCGGCCCGAATGCCGGCGCGCCGCCGCGAAGGCGCGGCCGCGTCCTGCATCGGTGGGGATCTCGGCGTGCGAAGCCATCGGGGTCCCGTTCGCGGACACGGACCGGTCTCCGGAATGGAGACGGCGACGTGCACGGCCGCCATGGCGAAGTTGTGTCCCGGCCGATCTTCACCCTCGCGGACCACGCGTCAAGAATGGGCGAAGATATCCACTTCCGGCCAGCCTTCGAGGTCGAGGAGCGCGCGCGTCGGCAGAAAGTCGAAGCAGCTCTGCGCCATCTCCGTGCGGCCCTCGCGCGCCAGCATGCGGTCGAGCCGCTCCTTCAGGGCGTGGAGATGCAGGACGTCGGATGCGGCGTAGTCGAGCTGGGCCTGCGACAGGTCGTCCGCCGCCCAGTCGGAGGATTGCTGCGCCTTCGACAGGTCGATCCCGATCAGCTCGCGGGCCAGGTCCTTCAGCCCATGGCGATCCGTGTAGGTGCGGACCAGCTTGGAGGCGATCTTGGTGCAGTAGACGGGCGCCGGCATGATTCCTAGGCGGTGGCGCAAAACGGTCAGGTCGAAGCGGCCGAAATGGAAGATCTTCAGCACGGCGGGGTTGGCCAAGAGCCCCGCCAGCACCGCCGGCGGCGGCCCGTCGCGCCCGATCTGCACGATCTCGGCCGAGCCGTCTCCCCGCGAGAGCTGAACGACGCAGAGCCGGTCGCGGTGCGGGTTCAGCCCCAACGTCTCCGTATCGATCGCGATCGACGCGCCGGGATCGTATCCGGCCGGCAGGTCGCCTTTATGCAGCCGGACGGTCGCACCGGACATCTGTCTTCCCAATCGAGCGAATCGCCCGGACCCTAGCCCGCGGCGGCGGCGCCCGTCACCCGAGAACCCGAAGACGCGAGCGCTTCTCCCCGTCCGGCTGGAACCCGGGATCGTCCGGCGGGTGCGGCACCGGGAACACCACCGGCGCCGGCTCCCTCGGCGTGTAGGCCGGGCTGTTGGGCGAGGGCCGGCGCGGCCGGTCGGGCGAGGCGGAAGGCTCCGGACCGGTCGCCCGTGGCGGGAAATCCGGCGCGGGCGACGGAACGGCCGGGGTCGCCGCGGGAGCAGGCTCGGCCGGGACGATGTCGGCCGGCGCCGATGACACCTCAGGCGAAGCGGGCGGGGTCGGCTCGGAAGACGGCAAGGCGAGCGCCTCCGGGACGGGC
>CALMTJ010000370.1:3648-14584 GCA_937872715.1 uncultured Methylobacteriaceae bacterium | reverse complement strand
ATCCGGGACGCAACCTCTGCGGCGCCGTCGAGGTGGCCGATATCGGCATCGACCTCGGGGAGGGAGGCGGCCTCTTCGAGAACACCCCCGACCTCTGGCTCCCGGCCTTTCCCCGGCTCGCTCCCGAGAGCCACAAATACGACAGGGGGCACGCGCTCGTCCTGTCCGGTCCGCCGGCCGGTACGGGCGCGGCCCGAATGGCGGCCCGGGGGGCGCTGCGGGCCGGCGCGGGGCTCGTGTCCGTCGTCACCTCCGCCCGCGCCTTGTCCGTCAACGCGGCCCAGCTCACGGCGATCATGCTGAAGGTCTGCGACGAGCCGGACGAGCTGTCCGACCTCCTCGCCGACGACCGGTTCAACGCCCTCCTGCTCGGCCCAGCGCTCGGGGTCGGCGAGGGGACGCGGCGCTGGGTCGAGGCGGCGCTCGAGGCCGACCGCGCGACGTTGCTGGACGCCGACGCGCTGACGAGCTTCTCCGGGGAGAGCGACATGTTCCGGGCCCTGACGGGCGCTGCCGGGCGGGAGACCCCTGTCGTGCTGACGCCGCATGAGGGGGAGTTCAAGCGGCTGTTCTCGGGGGAGGGAGAGTTATCCGCGGAGGCGAAGGGGATCGCGGCGGAGCGCTCCAAGCTCGATCGCGCGTCGCGGGCGGCCTCCTTCACGGGCGCGACCGTGATCCTCAAGGGCGCGGACACGGTCATCGCCGCGCCGGACGGCCGGGCCGCCATCAATTCCAACGGCTCGCCCCATCTCGGCACGGCCGGTTCCGGGGACGTGCTCGGCGGCTTCGTGTGCGGGTTGCTGGCGCGGGGCATGCCGGGCTTCGAGGCCGCCTGCGCGGGAGTTTGGCTCCACGCCGAGGCCGGCCGACGCTTCGGCCCGGGCCTCATCGCCGAGGATCTGCCGGACCTGTTACCGGGCGTGCTCCGCGAGCTCGGGTTCTGAGAGCGTAACGCGAAACGCTCACGTCATCGTCCTGAGGCTTGGCCGAAACTCCCACATCCTCTTCCTGAGGTGCCGATCTGAGATCGGCCTCGAAGGACGCACCACGGTCGTGCGTGCCCCCGGATGGCAGTCCGGGGGCGTGGCCCCCCCAAAAAACACCGGGGGGGCGGGCCGAAGCGCATCGCCTTCAGCGTCGTCGGGTAGATCGGGCCGAGCGCGATGTAATCCGGGTCGTGGCCGAGCGCCGTCTCGAGCTCGTCGCCGTCATGAGTGGAGATGCCGAGCGTCATCCCGGCCCTGCGAATCGCTCCGACATCCGCCCCGGCGAGGTCCTCCTGCCCGAGATGGACGTGCTCGGCCCCCGCCACGATCGCGGCATCCCTGTAATCGTTGACGACGAGCCGCGTCCGGCTCCCCCGGACGGCCGCGAGCGCGCTCGTGATCAGGACCGTCGCGTCCTCGCGGCCGAGCCCCTTCGCCCGGATCTGCACCGTCCCGACCCCCAGATCGATGAGGCGCCGAACCCAGGCGACGTCGTCGACGACTGGGTAGAACCGGTCCGGGTACGGTCGGCCACTCACCCGGCGGCTCCGGCGGCGTGCCAGAAGGGCGTGCCGACCACGGGCGTCGAGGGCGAGGCGAAGTCGCGCGGGGGCATCAGCCCGGCCTCGTAGGCGAGGCGCCCGCCCTCCACCGCGAGCGCGAAGGCACGCGCCATGGCGGCCGGATCGTCGGCCTTGGCGATGGCGGTGTTGAGGAGCACGGCGTCGAAGCCGAGCTCCATCGCTTCCGCGGCGTGGGATGGCGCGCCGAGCCCGGCATCCACGACGAGCGTCACGTCGGGGAAGCGCGACCGGAGCGTGCGCAGGGCCGCCCGGTTGGCGATGCCCTGGCCGCTGCCGATGGGCGAGGCCCAGGGCATCACCACCCGGCATCCGGCTTCGACCAGCCGTGTCGCGACCGTCAGGTCCTCCGTCGTGTAGGGGAAGACCTCGAACCCGTCCCGGACCAGGATGGCGGCGGCTTCGACGAGCGCCACGACGTCAGGCTGGAGCGTCTCGTCGTCGCCCACCACCTCCAGCTTGATCCAGGGCGTGCCGAACAGCTCGCGCGCGAGGGCGGCCGTGGTCACGGCCTCCTTCACCGTGCGGCAGCCGGCCGTGTTCGGAAGGACGGCCACGCCGAGCGACTGGATGATCCGCCAGAACGCGTCGCCGGCCCGGCCGCCGCCGGCCTCGCGCCGCAGCGACACGGTGACGATCCCGGCGCCCGACGCCCGGAGCGCCGCCTCCATCACGGCCGGAGACGGGTAGAGTGCCGTCCCGACCATCATCCGGGACGGCACGGCCTGGCCGTAGAGGGTGAGCACGGGTCAGCCTCCCTGACGGGGAGTGAGGATCTCGACATCGTCGCCGTCCGCGAGGGCCGCCTCCGGCCAGGCCGGCCGGCGGACGACCTCGCGGTTCACGGCGACCGCGTAGAAGCCACCCTCGTAGCCCAGCGCCTGGAGAAGGCGCGCGACCGTGTCGGCCTCCGTTTCCTGCCGTTCGCCGTTCACGGTCAGGACCATCGCATGACCTCGTTGTCCCGCACGCCGTCCGTGACGAAGGCGGTCACGATCTCGGCCAGGGCCGGCGCGACCAGGAACCCGTGCCGGAAGAGCCCGTTCACGGCGATCCTCGTCCCCGCCACCTCGACCCGGGGAGCGTTGTCCGGGAAGGCGGGCCGGAGCGCCGTGCCGATCTCGACGATGCGGGCCTCCCCGAAGGCCGGATGGAGGGTGTAGGCGGCCGTCATCAGCTCGAGCGCCGAGCGGACGGAGACGCCGGACAGGTCGTCGCTCTCGAGCGACGTCGCCCCGATCAGGAAGCGGTTGCCGGCCCGGGGAATGACGTAGAGCGGCCAGCGCGGGTGCATCAGCCGGACGGGCCGGGAGAGCGCCACCTCGCCCGTCTCGATCAGCACGGTCTCGCCCTTCACGCCGCGGAGATCCGCCATCGCGTCCCGGGCCCCCATGCCGCGGCAATCGACCACCGGGCCTGACGCGCTCGCGGGATCGACGGCCTCCCCGAACCGGAGGGTTCCGCCCGCCTCCCGCAGCTTCGCGTGGAGCGCCGGGAGCGCGGCTCGCGGCTCGACATGGCCCTCGCGCGGGAAGAACAGCCCGCGCCCGAAGCGGCCCGCGAGGGCCGGTTCGAGCTCCGCGACCCGCTCGGCATCGGCCGGCTCGTGACCGCCCGTCTGCCGGGCGAAGCGGTCGAGGTCGCCGCCGTCCCGCGGATGCGACACGACGAGGGAACCGTTCATCGGCGTCGGGGGCAGGTGGCGGCTCCACAGATCGAGCGAGCGGCGCCCGAGCCGGACCACGATCGGCTCCGCGCCGTCGCTCTCGCAATCGGGCGCCAGCATGCCGCCGGCCCAATGGCTCGTGCCGCCCGTGCCGTCGCCCCGGTCGCACAGCTCCACCGGCACGCCGGCCTCGGCGAGGAGCAGCGCCGTCCAGGAGCCCGCGATGCCGGCCCCGACCACCGTGACGGGCGCCCCGCGCCCGATCATATGCCCGTCATCTCCGTCCCTCCGCCGATGCGAGTCGGGTCAGGTTCAAAGGGTTCGGCATCGCCGTCTCAGCCCGGTCGGGCACCCCTCGGATGGCAGTAATGTGCGCTTCGGCCGGAGCGCCCGCAAGGCCTTCAGGAGCCGTGCTCCGCGCCCAGCCGCTCGAGGAGCTCGGCCAGGTCGAGATCGTCGACGGGCTGCCCGAAATGGAACACTTGGCCGGGATCGACCGGAACCGGCCCGTGCGCGGTCTGGACCGTGACCGCCTCGCGGCAGGTCCAGCTCCCGTCGGGCTGGCGCTCGAAGCGGCGGAGGATCTCGGCGCTGTCCATGGGGCTGTCTCTAGTCGGGTAGACCGGCGGGGGCCAGCGCGAGATCGTCGAGGGCGGCGGGGAGCAGGTCTCCCAGCAGCCCGGCCCATTCGGCCTGCCCGCCTTCCGTCCCGACGAGATCCTGCCGGATCTCAATCCCGACATGGACGAGTCCGCGGCGCTCGGCATGGACCGGGATCGTGTAGTCGGTCGCGTCCGAGACGGAATAAGGTTCGTTGTCGCCGATCGTGAACGCGGTCGCGGCGACGAGGCGGTCCCGCAAGGTGCGGGCGAGCCGGCCATCGCGGCCGTACAGCGTGCCGGCATGCCAGGGCCGGGACTGGCCCTTGTAGACGGGCGTGAAGCTGTGCATGGCGACCAACGCCGTAACCTGGCCCGCGGCGTTGCGTCGGTCGATCTCGGCCGCGATCGCCTCGTGGTAGGGTCGGAACACGGCCGCCACCCGCGCGTCCCTCTCGGCCGAGGAGAGGCCGAGATTGCCCGGCACGGCCGTGGATTCGCTCACCACCGGGATGGCGCTCTCGACGGCCGGCGGCCGGTTGCAATCGATCACGAGCCGCGAATACGCCTGTTCGACGAGGACGGCGTCCAGCCTGTCCGCCAGGATGCGCGACACGGCGCGGGCGCCGATGTCCCAGGCGATGTGGCGCTCGAACTCCGCCTCGGGCAGGCCGAGCCGGCCGAGTTGCTCCGGCACCCGCCGTCCGGCATGGTCGCAGGTCAGAAGGATGGGGGATCGCCCGCCCGGCCGGTAGACGGTGACCGGATGCGGCTCGCCCGGGCCGAGCAGGCGGGCCGGTGCCATGTCGTGATCTCGCGCGTTCCCGGCCATGCCGCCCTCTAGCCCGGTTGGCTCGGAAACTGCTACCCCTCCGGCGGAATCATCCTACCCGATGCCGATCTACCTCGTCCGACACGTCACGACCTACCGGTACAAGTCGCCCGTCGCCTTCGGCGAGCACCGGATGATGTTCCGGCCCCGGGACGGGTTCGACCAGCGCACGATCTCGGCCGAACTCTCCGTCGAGCCGGAGCCGGTCGAGTGCCGCTGGACGGAGGATTCGGCCGGCAACCTGGTGGGCTCGGCCCGCTTCGGGCGGCGCGGCCGCATTCTCCGCTTCGAGTCTCGGGTCGAGGTGGACGTGACGCCGTTCGACGCGACCGCGCTCCGCATCGCGCCGCACGCGGTGAATTGCCCCTTCTCCTACGGGGCGGAGGAGGCGCGCGACCTCGCCCGTTTTACTGAGCGCCAGCATCTCGACCCCGACCACGCCGTCGACCGCTTCGCCCGCCGCATCCTGGACGGGGACGGCGCGCAGGACACGTTCGGCTTCCTGTGCCGGCTGAGCCACGCCATCCGGCGGGACTTCGCCTATCTTCGGCGCGAGGAGGCGGGGATCCAGGATCCGGCTGAGACCCTGCGACTCGGGAGCGGCACCTGCCGCGACTTCGCGGTGCTGATGTGCGAGGCGGTGCGGGTGCTGGGCTTCGCGGCCCGGTTCGCGTCCGGCTACCTCCACGTGCGGAGCGGCGATGCCTCCGCGGAGCTCGCCGGCGGCAACACCCATGCCTGGCTGCAGGTCTACCTGCCCGGCGCGGGCTGGATTGATTTCGACCCGACGAGCGGCACGGTCGGCAATGCCGGGCTGATCCGGGTCGCTGCCGTCCGGGACCCGCGTCAGGCGGCCCCGCTCACGGGCTCGTTCACCGGATTCCCGAGCGACTTCCTGTCGATGGAGGTCTTGGCGACCGTGGCTCCGGTGACGGCGCCGCGGCACGACGTGACCCGTTCCGGCCGGGTCCTGCCGCCCGGAACCTACGGTCCGGCGCGGGATTGGGAACGCGCGAAGGAGGGGGCTCTATGAGGATCCGGTGCGGATACGAGATCTCCTACGACGTCCGCCAGCCTTCGCCGCTGATCCTGATGCTCAACATCCACCCGGACAGGAACGCGGACCTCCTCGGCCCTGACGAGGTCTCGTTCGATCGGCCCGTCGACCGCACCGATTACCGGGACATGTTCGGCAACCGCTGCCTCCGGGTGTTCGCCGAGCCCGGCCCGCTCCTCATCATGAACGACTTCGTCGTCTCCGATACCGGCCTGCCGGACGATTACGCGCCGGATGCCGAGCAGCACGCGGTCGAGCACCTGCCGCCGGAGGCGCTCGTCTACCTGCTCGGCAGCCGGTACTGCGAGACGGACAAGATGTCCGATCTCGCCTGGTCGCTGTTCGGAAACGCCCGCAAGGGGTGGCCGCTCGTCCAGGCGATCGTCGACTACGCGCATGACCGCGTGACCTTCGGCTACCAATACGCCCGCTCCACGAAGACCGCGTTCGAGGCGCATCAGGAGCGCCAGGGAGTGTGCCGGGACTTCGCCCATCTCGGGGTGACGCTCTGCCGCTGCATGAACGTTCCGGCCCGTTACGCGACCGGCTATCTCGGCGATATCGGCGTCCCGCCAGTCGACGATCCGATGGATTTCTCCGCCTGGTTCGAGGTGTTCCTCGGCGGGCGCTGGTACACGTTCGACGCCCGGCACAACAAGCCGCGGATCGGCCGGGTCGTCATGGCCCGCGGCCGCGACGCGACGGATGTCGCCATCGTGACGAGCTTCGGCGATTGCTCGCTGTCCGGCTTCAAGGTCGTCACCGACGAGGTCCCGGGCTGATCCGCCGGCCTACCGCCTCTCGTAGAGGAGGCGGGCCCGGATCGTGCCGTCGAGCGCCCGGATGTCGCGGAGGACCGCTTCGGCCGCCTCCGGCCCGGTGCCGTCCGATTCGATGACGACGTAGCCGATCTCGCCATCCGTCTGCAGGTACTGGGCCGCGATGTTGATGCCGCGGCGGGAGAAGACGTCGTTCAGCCGGCCGAGCATCCCCGGCACGTTGTTGTGCACCTGCATGAACCGCGTCGCGGTCGGCCGGGGCGAGAGCTGCACCTGGGGGAAGTTCACGGCACCCGTGGTCGAGCCGATATCCGAGTAATCGACGAGCTTCTTCGCCACCTCGGCGCCGATCCGCTCCTGCGCCTCCTCCGTCGAGCCGCCGATATGGGGGGTGAGGATGACGTTCTCGATCCCCTGAAGAGGGGACACGAAACGCTCGGCGTTGGAGGCCGGCTCGACCGGAAACACGTCGATCGCGGCGCCCCGGAGGTGCCCGTCCCGCAGCGCCCGCGCCAGAGCGTCGAGGTCGACCACGGTGCCGCGCGAGTTGTTGATCAGGTAGGCGCCGGGTTTCATGGCCCGGATCTCGGCCTCGCCGATCATCCCGTGGGTCGCGGGCGTCTCGGGAACGTGGAGGCTGACCACGTCGCTTCCCGCAAGCAGCTCTCCGAGCGAGCGGACCGGCTCCGTGTTGCCGTGCCGGAGCTTGTCAGTCAGGTCGTGGTAGATCACCCGCATGCCCATGGCCTCGGCGAGGTTCGAGAGCTGCGAGCCGATATTTCCGTAGCCGACGATGCCGAGCGTCTTGCCCCGCACCTCGAGCGAGTCGGTCGCGGACTTGTCCCAGCCGCCCTCGTGCGCGGTCCTGGACCGGGGCAGGACGCGGCGGAACAGCATGACGATCTCGCCGATCACGAGCTCCGCCACGCTCCGCGTGTTGGAGAACGGAGCGTTGAAGACAGGGATCCCGCGCCGGCCGGCCGCGACGAGATCGACCTGGTTCGTGCCGACGGAGAAGCAGCCGACGGCCATCAGCCGGCCGGCCGCGGCGAAGATGTCCTCCGTGAGCTGGGTGCGGGACCTGATGCCCAGGATGTGGACGCCGCGGAGCTGCGCCTTCAGCGTCTCCGCGTCGAGCGCCTTCGCCGTGCGCACGACGTTGGAGTAGCCGGCCGAGCGAAGGATGTCGGCCGCGCTCTCGTTCACGCCTTCGAGCAGGAGGACGTGGATCCTGTCCTTGGACAGGGATAGGCGGTCGGACATCGCGAGGTCGGGAAACGGGGAGGGGGCACGGCCTTAGACCCCGGGGCCGGACCCGTCCAGCGGGCCGCCGCCCCGCGCGACTCGTCCCGCGACCGGTCAGTCGATGACCTCGACGACCCGGTTCGTCGCCGGATCGACCAGGACGTAGCGACCGTTCAGGACCGTGTAGCGGTATCCGCGCGCCCCGAACTCGGCCGGCACCTCGTAATAGGTCACGCCCGTGTCCGGCAGCATGACGCCGACGCGCACGTCGTCCCCGAACCTGTATGACGGCCGGTTCTCCCGGACGACGTACTCCCGGAAGCGCGGGCGCGCGTCCCGGCCGAGGATGCCGTCGACCGCGCCGTTGACGCCTCCGACCACGCCGCCGATCACGCTGCCGACGACCCCGCCCACCGGACCTCCGACGCGCTCGCCCGCCGCCTCGCCCTGCCGCGAGCCCTGGACGACGCCCTGTGCCGAAGCCGGGCCGGCGAGGACGGATGCGAGCGCGAATGCCGCGAGAACGTGCTTGGTCATGGATGCCTCCTCCGCGCCCTTCGGCGGAATGCTCCGTAACGGGGCGGAGTCAGGGGGAGTTCCGGTTGGACCCTGCCCCGCCGCCGCGACTGCTGCTGCCAGCCGGAAAAGGCGACACGCCTCCAACGCGCCCCTTCTCCCCTCGCGGGAGGAGGGGCCGGCGCGAAGGGCCGACGGATGAGGGGGCCTCCGGGCGCGTGCCCCTTATCCTATCCTCGCTGATGCCGGGGCCACCTTCTCCCGCGAGGGAGAAGAACGGCGCGAGCCGTGTCGGGCGCGGCCTTCAATCGTTGGCGAGGACGAAGTTCTTCACGATGGGGTAGGTCTGGCCTTCCCACCTGCGGCCGGAGAACACGCCGTAATGGCCGACGCCGGCCTGGAGGTGGTGCCGCTTCATGTAGGGCCGCAGGCCCGTGCAGAGGTCGTGCGCCGCGAGCGTCTGCCCGACGGAGCAGATGTCGTCGCGCTCGCCCTCGACCGTCATCAGCGCCGTGCGCCTGATCGAGCGCATGTCGAGCCGGCGGCCACGGTATTCGAGCTCGTTCCGGGCGAGCGCGTTGTCCTGGAACACGCGCGACACCGTCTCGAGGTAGAACTCGGCCGCGAGGTCCAGGACCGCGAAATACTCGTCGTAGAAGGTCTGGATGCCGAGCGCCTCCGTTCTCCTCCCGGAGGCGAGGTGCCAGAAGAGGTCGAGATGGCCCTTCACGTGCCGGTCGGCATTCATCGACATGAAGGCGAGGAGCTGCATGAAGCCCGGATAGACGCGCCGCCCGGCGCCCGCGTGGCGAGACGGCACCGTCGAGATGAGGTTGTCCTCGAACCAGCTCATCGGCTTCGACAGCGCGAGCGCGTTCACCCTCGTCGGGTTGACGCCCGTATCGACCGGGCCGGCCATCAGCGTCATGGAGGCGGGCTGCGCGGCGTTCCCGCTCTCCGCCATCAGGGCCGCGGCCGCGAGCGCCTGGACGCAGGGCTGGCACACGGCGACGATGTGGGCGCCCGGCCCGATATGCTCCAGGAATCGCACCACGTGGTCGACATAGTCGTCGAAACCGAACGGGCCTTCGGAGAGCGGGACGTCGCGGGCGTTCGTCCAGTCGGTGACGAAGACGTCGTGGTGGGCGAGGAGCGTCTTCACCGTGTGGCGGAGCAGCGTCGCGAAATGGCCGGACAGGGGTGCGACGACCAGCACGCGCGGCTGCTTCTGGTCCATGTCCTTGCGGAAATGGGTGAGCGTTCCGAACGGCGTCGAGAAGGCCGTCTCCTCCGTCACGGCCGCGTCGCGGTTCCCGGCCGTCACCGCGCCGATGCCGTAGCCCGGGCGCGAATGGGTGAGCCCGGCCCGCATCATCATGGCGCCGCCGGCCGTCATCCAGGTCACGGGCTCGGCGAAGCCCGCCTCCCGCCAGGGCGACCAGGTGGCGTGGACGACCCGGCCCCAGGCCTTCACAGCATCCGCCATGTCCGAGGACAGCTCGTAGGCGTCGTACAGGTTCACCATCGGGATCCGGCCGGTGGGCGGCCCACCCTTTGCTACGCCGCGTGACATCATCCTACTGTGAGCCGCGCGGCGGTGACAAACGCGTCCCGCTTACGTGGCAAACGGACGGAGACGGGCGTGGCGGACGCGGTCCTGACGATCTCGAGCCGAAACTACTCGTCCTGGTCGCTGCGCGGCTGGCTCGTCTGCCGGATGACGCCGCTCGATTTCGAGACGGAGGTCCTGTCGGGGCGGGACCCGTCGAGCCGGGCGGAGCTCCTCCACCTCACGCCCTCGTTCCTGGTGCCGCGGCTGACGCATGGCGACATCCGGGTCTGGGACACGATGGCGATCGCGTCCTACCTGAACGAGACCTTCCCGGAGGCCCATCTCCTGCCGGAGGGCCGCGCCGCCCGCGCCTGGTGCCGGTCTGTGTCGGGCGAGATGCATTCCGGCTTCGCGAACCTGCGCTCGGCCCTGCCGATGAACCTCAAGGCGCGCCATCCAGGCTTCAAGATCTGGGCCGGGGCGAAATCCGACATCGAGCGTATCTCGACCATCTGGCGCGAGAGCCTGGCCAAACATGGCGGCCCGTGGCTCCTCGGCGACCGGCCGACGCTCGCCGACGCGATGTACGCGCCCGTCGCCACGCGCTTCGTCACCTACGACGTGGCCCTGCCGGACGAATGCGCCGGCTACCGCGACCACGTCACCGCATGGCCGATCCTCGCCGAATGGATGGACGCCGCCCGTGACGAGCCGGACGACATCGAGGAACTCGACATGGAGTTCTGACAGGCAGTCTGCGTGAGCCGGCCACCTCAGCCTTGAGATTTCGCTGGAGAATATCCGTCCTCGTCATGGCCGGGCTTGGCCCGGCCATCCACGCCTTTCCGCATGCGAAGCGTCGACGACGTACCTGTCGCGGGCGTCCCTCGTGGATGGCCGGGCCACGCCCGGCCATGACGGAGACGACCCTCGGAATCAGCCCTTGCGGCCCGCCAGGTAGTAGTTGGCGCCGCGGCCGAAGAGGGCGCCGCGGATCAGGTTGCGGAGGCGCTCGCTCCGGCGGAGCGGCTCGAGCGGCGCCCTCAGCGCCGTGTAGGCCGCGGCCTTGACCGCGTCCGCGAGCGGGCTGCGGCCCGGCGGCTTCTGCGGGAAGCCCCACTTG
>CALMTJ010000370.1:0-3638 GCA_937872715.1 uncultured Methylobacteriaceae bacterium | reverse complement strand
CACTTGCGCAGCGTCGCGTTCATGAACAGCACCTTGTTCGAGCGCCGCACGGCGGGGGACTTCCAGGTCATCGCCATGGAGATGGAGTAGCTCTCGCCCGTCCTCACCCAGTGGGGCCAGAGATACGGGACGAAGCAGCCGTCGCCCGCCTTCATCGAGAATACCGTCGCCTTCTCCTCGAACTCGGGCCGGTACGGCAGGTTGCGGTGCATGGACGGGCTGATCTCGAAGGCCTCGTCCGGCACCACGGAGCCGTCCTGGTTGTCGATCACGTGGAAGAACTTGTCGCCGTGGATCTGGGCGAAGAAGTTGTCTTCCGGGTCCGAATGGAAGGGCGTCGTGGCGTTCGGGGACGACACGAAGACGTAGCCTTCGAGGTTCGTGAACCCGGCGTCAGCCGCGTCCCTGTGGCCCATGTCGCGGGCGACCCCGTCCAGCACCTCTTCGAGCAGCGCCCGGTATTCGGGCATGCGCTCGACCCGTTTCAGGACCATCCAGGCGTTCGCCTCCTGGATGCGGCGCACCACCTCCGTCGGCGGGAGGTCGACGAGGGGCGTCGTCTCGGGCTTCTGGTCGATGCCGACCTTGCCGGAATTGTATTCCATGCCGTCGGACGGCATGCGGGCCGCGAGGTCGACCAGCTTCTCGAGGGAGAAGAGCGGGTGTCCCGCGAGCTTGTGCTTCAGGGCGAAGGGCCGGCTCGGAAAGGCGGCGCGGCTCTCGCGATCGAACTCGATCAGTGAGGTCATCTCGTCTGGCTCCCTTCATGGTCTCTGCCATGTCCCGGGAGACGGGATAGCGGGGCCGCCTCGCCGAACCGCTAAGCGGGCGGGTCCTCCTCCGCCTTTGTCGCGACAGGGTTACGGCGGCGTTGCCGCCATCCGGAGATCTTGATCCGCGCCGCCTTCAGCTCAGCGACGAGGCGCTCGCGCGCGTGCTCGCAACGCAGCGCGAGCCGGAACGTCCTGGAATTCGGACCCGTCGCGACCAGGATGGAGGCGACCGGGAAGCGTTCCGTCCAGACGCGGTCGATCATCGGATGGTCGGCGACCGCGATGGAATCCGCCTCGTCGATCGAAGGATCGTCGAGGAGATGGGCGGTGAGGTCGAGCGTCAGGAGGAGCCCCGGCGAGAAGCGGGAATACGCCTCGTCATAGGCCGTCTTCAGGTAGAAGGCCCGCCGTCCGGCGATGCCGACGAGGCCGGCCGCGATCGTGCGGCCGGCCAGCGTCAGGGTCGCGACCCGGAAGCGGCCGTCCCGGGCGAGGTCGCGCGCCGAGCTCCGGATGAAAGGCGCCGCACCCGGGGCGTGCCGGAGATCGGTGCCGGCCTGGCCCTTCCATCCCCCCGCCTCGAGGTCGAGGAAGGTCTCGAGCGCCTCCGCCACCTCCGCCTCCGACGCCGCGACGGAGAAGCGGAGGGCACCCTCCTCCGCGAGGCGGCGGCGCTGGCGGTCCGCCTCCTTGCGGCGGCGCGGCTCGAGCGTCGCCCGGACGTATTCGGATCCTGCAAGGGGGCTCCTCAGGAACGCGCGCCGGTGGCTGCCGAGCGTCACCTGGGCCTTGCCGTGGCGGGTGGAGACCTCGTCCAGCGCGAGCGCGACCGGCCCGCCCATATGCAGGAAGGGGAGTAGGAGCGAGCCGATGCCGTGGCGTCGCGCGCCGCGCAGCATGGCGCGCAGCGTCTCGCCCGGCCGGTCCGGATCGACGAGCGGCGTCGAGAGGGTGCCGTAGAACTCGCCCGCGCGCCTCAGGGAGAACGGGTTCGCGTGCCGCCGCCGCGGAGGCACGAGCGGCAGGATGCCGACGAGGCGGCGAGCGCTGCCGGCGCCGCGCCACACGGCCAGGATGCGGCCGCCGCGGCCCTCCGGCAGGTGTTCGAGACCCGGGAACGCCGTCGCCGGGCCGTAGAACAGGTTCGGCTCGATCGCCCGGTCGGCGAGGGCGTGCCATTCCCCGGAGATGGCGCGGGCGGCGGATGCGTCGAGGAACTCCGCCGCGAGTTCGTCGCTGCCGTAGCCCGCGCCGGAGAGCGCCTGCGGCGAGGCGGGCGCGAAGACGAACATGTCGAGGCCGAGCCGCCGCCGCGCCGCGACGAACAGGAGGCCGGCCCGTCCCGCCATGGCGAGGGCGGTCGCGAGCGCGGCGCCGTTCAGCCCGAAGGCCGGGATGAGGAGGAGCGCGAGCCCGAGATTGGCCGCGAAGGACGCGCCGTAGATCAGCGCCGCCACGCGGCCGTGATCCGCCATGGCGAGCGCCCGGTCGGCCGGCCCGACGCTCGCGCCGGCCACGAGCCCGGCGCCCAGGATCGCGACGATCGTGGCACCCTTCGCGAATCCCGGCCCGAAGAGCGACAGGAGGGGGCCGCCGCCGAGCGCGAGGCCGGCCGCGACCGCGAGCGTCGGCCAGAACGTCCAGCGCACGGTCTCCGCCGCCAGCGCCGCCATGGCGCTCCTGTCGCCCGTCGCCATGTGGGACGCGAAGCGGTGCGCGCTGGTATTCGCCACCCCGTAGGAGACGAAGGAGGCGACCGCCACGATCTTGGTCGCGGCGAAGTAGAGCGCGATCTGCTCCGGCCCGACGAAGAGCTTCAGCACGAGGACGTCCGTCGAGCCGAGCAGCAGCGTGAAGCCGGTCACCGTCAGGAGCGGCCAGGACACGTCCGCCCAGCGCCGCAGGTCGTAGCGGCGCGGCCCGGCCGGAACCCGGACGTGCAGCCGCGCCTGGAGCAGCACTCCCTGGACGAAGGCCGTCACCGCCATGCCGGCGAGGGTCGCCAGCATGACGTGGACGGCCGTTCCCGAACCGCCCGCCACGAGGATGAGGCCGCAGAAGGCGAGCAGCAGGACCGGCCGCATCACGTAATCGGCCGCGAGACCGAGATCCATGTCGTCGTAGGCGCGCGCGATGCCGGTCTGGATGTCGGTCAGCACGTAGACCGGCAGGGTGACGAGGCCGAGAAGCGCGACCGGCACGTAGAGGGCGGCCTCGCCCCGGCCGAAGAGCCACAGCGCGGCGCCGGTCAGGAGAGCCGCCGCCGCGCAGGGGACGATACCGGCCGTCCGGGAGGCGAGCAGGAAGCCCCGCAGGCCGTCCCGGTCGCCGCGCCGCCCGTAATCGGGGATGAACTTCAGCGCCGCGACCGGCAGCCCGAGCGAGCCGATCCCGCCCGCCACCAGCACCCACACCCAGACATAGGCGTAGACCCCGTATTCGCGCTCGCCCATCCAGCGGGCGAGGAGGATCTGCGTCGCGAAGCCGAGGCCCGCATTCATGACCCGCGCCGCGAAGGCCGCCGCGGCGAGCCGCCGCGCCCGCCCGGCCTCGCTCCGGTCGAGCGCCGCCGCGACGATCTTCCGCAGGGTTGACGAGGGCTCGGCTCCGGCCGGTGCGGCATGGCTGATGGCGGTCATCGCCGAGCCCTAGCGCCGGAAGCTGAACAATCGGTTCGCCGAAACGCTTCAACGCCCGTGCCGTCGTGCTCCCACGAACATCGACGTCCTCATCTCGACACCTTTGCACGGCTCTCCTTCATCGTCATGGCCGGGCTCGGCCGGCCATCCACGCCCGTCCCCACGCGACCGGTCGACGACGTGCCTGAAGCGGGCGTCTTTCGTGGATGGCCGGGCCAAGCCCGGC
>CALMTJ010000369.1 GCA_937872715.1 uncultured Methylobacteriaceae bacterium | reverse complement strand
TGGCCGGACCTCGTTCTCATCGACGGCGGCAAGGGCCAGCTCGCCGCGGCGCGCGCCGCGCTGGCCGAGGTCGGCGCGACCGGCGTGCCGCTGGTCGGCGTGGCCAAGGGCCGCGACCGGGAGGCCGGCCGCGAGACCTTCTTCGCGGAAGGACGGGCGCCGATCCACCTGCCGCCGCGCGACCCGGCGCTGTATTTCGTCCAGCGTCTGCGGGACGAGGCGCACCGCTTCGCCATCGGGGCGCACCGGGCGAAGCGCAAGCGCGAGATGACCAAGGGTCCGCTGGACGAGATCCCGGGCATCGGCCCGACCCGCAAGCGGGCGCTTCTCCAGCATTTCGGCACGATGAAGGCGATCGGGCGCGCCGCTCTCGACGACCTCGTCCGGGCGCCGGGCGTCAACGCCGCGACGGCGCGTCTCGTCTACGACCATTTCAGGGGCACGGCCGGGTGACCCCGTCCCCACGGCATTTGACGCCCGCCCGGGCCGCGTGCTTCCTCGGCCCATGACCTTGGCCTCGCCGGCGCGACGCTCCTCGGCCCTGAACCTGCCGAACGTTCTGACCTATTCCCGAGTGGCGGCGGTTCCGGTGGTGGCGGGGCTTCTCCTCGTCTGGCCGAACGACGACCGGGCGCGCTGGGCCGCGCTCGCCCTCTTCATCGCGGCCGGGATCACCGATTACTTCGACGGCTATTTCGCCCGGGCGTATTCCCAGCAATCGGTGCTCGGCCGCATGCTGGACCCGATCGCCGACAAGTTGCTGGTCGCGGCCTGCCTGCTCCTGCTGGCGAGCGACCGGACGGTGGCGGGCATCCACCTCTGCGCCGCGATCGTCATCCTGTGCCGGGAGATCCTCGTCTCCGGGCTGCGCGAGTACCTCGCCGAGCTGAAGGTCGGGATGCCGGTCTCGCGCGTGGCCAAGTGGAAGACGGTACTGCAGCTCGTGGCGGTCGGCTTCCTGATCGCCGGCCCGGCGGGCGAGCCGGTCCTGCCCGGCACGACGTTCATCGGGCTCGTGCTGCTGTGGATCGCGGCCGCCCTCACCATCTACACCGGATGGGACTACCTGAAGACCGGGATCGACCACGCCATCAGCCGGGGCGGCTGACGTGAAGATCGTGTATTTCGCCTGGGTCCGGGAGCGCGTCGGCGTGCCGGACGAGGTGGTCGACCCGCCGGCCGGGACGGACACGGTCGCGGACCTCGTGCGCTGGCTGAAGGGGCGCGGGGAGGGCTACCGGGAGGCCTTCGCGGACGAGGCGGTCGTCCGGGTCGCCCTGGACCATGTCCATGCCCGACCGGACGCGCCGCTCGCCGGGATCCGGGAGGTCGCGTTCTTCCCGCCGATGACGGGCGGCTGAGATGGCCCCGATCCGGATCGCGGTGCAGGCGGAGCCGTTCGATGCCGCGGCCGAGACCGAGCGGCTCCTCGCCGGCCGGGCCGATATCGGCGCCGTCGCGAGCTTCACCGGCTATTGCCGCGACGAAGGTGGGCGCCTGGCGGCCCTCGAACTCGAACACTATCCCGGCATGGCCGAGGCCGAGATGGGACGGGTGGCGGCGGACGCGGCGCGCCGGTGGCCGCTGCTGGGCCTGACCGCCATCCACCGCCACGGCCTGATCCCGCCGGGCGGGCCGATCGTGCTGGTTCTCGCCGCCTCCTCGCACCGTGAGGCGGCCTTCGGGGCGGCCGAGTTCGTCATGGACTTCCTGAAGACCCGCGCTCCCTTCTGGAAGCGCGAGCATCTCCGGGACGGCACGCTCGGCCCCTGGGTGGAGGCCAAGGACACGGACGACCGGGCCGCCGACAGGTGGGCGGCCGCGACATCGCCCTGAACCATCGCGCCGTGTCGCGCGTTGCCTGCCCGAAAAGAACCCGGAGTTGACCCATGCGCTCCACCAGAGCCCCCCTCCTCCTGGCCGCAGGCGCGCTCGTCGCGTCCTTGGCCGGAGCCTCGGCCGCTTACGCCGTGAACGACCTCCACGAATCCTACATCGACCAGCTCCAGAAGAATCCGAGCCTGCTCGAGCCCGGAAACGAGGCGAGGCGCTACCGGATCGGCGATCCGCGCGACGGCTACGACGACCGCCTCGCGGCGCGGGACGGCTACTATAATCGCGACAGCGGCTACGACCCGCGCCGGCCGCGCGGCCGCGTGCTGGTCGAGCCCTACCGCTACCGCTGATCACCGGTTCGGATCCGGGATGCCCTCCCGGATCCGGGCCGAGAAGTCCGGATCGGCATCGGCCGCGCGAGCCCGCCCGCTCGCGCGGCTTCGTCGTCTGAGCTCGTCGAACGGTACGGAGGTGTCGAGAAGCCCCGTCCGGTAGGCCAGACCCGGCAGGTAGCCGGACAGGATGACCTCCCAGCCGAACGGCAGGCCGGGATATGCCGCCCGGGCTGCCCCGAACATCTCCGTGGTGCAGTTGCGGCTGAACGAGTTGTAGAAGGACGGCCGCTCGGCGAGGTCGTTCGCCCGTCCGAGCAGCTCCAGGAACATGCGCCGCGTTTGATCGGGGCTCGCCTTGATCCGGTAGATCTGCACGTCTTCCGCCCGCACGTTCGACCGCACCCGGACGATGTCGCGCTCGTCGGCGGCCACGAAGACGAGCTCGTATTGGCTGAAGAAGCCCGCGAGGGCGGAGAAATCCTCGTCCCGCTCGCGCCGGATCTCGATCGACATCGTGAGGTAGCGCCCGTCCGCGAAGCCGAAGGCCAGCAGCGTGTGCGCGATCGCCGGGCCCATCCAGTAGGAATTGACGAGGTCCATGCTGCGCAGGTCCGCCAGCCGGTAGCTGCGCTCCTCCCAGCGGGGCGCGACGTCGTCATTCGTCCTCCAGGTGAAGTTCCGGACGTCGTGCACCACGACGACCTCCGGCCCGATCGTCGCCGTGAGCGGCCGGCTCACGTCGACCGCCCAGTCGCGGTCATTGCTCGGCCGGAGCAGGCCCGACCACGCCGCCAGGGCCGCGAAGACGGCCGCGTGGAGACCCACGGCCGGCCACCAGCCGCGCCACGAGGTGTCGCCGACCTGCCAGGCGGCGGTATAGACCCGCTGATCGGTGCCGACGCAGAAGATGTCGAGCTTGTCGGCGCTGCGCGAGACCGCGGTGCTGCTGGTGCTGGTCGACGGCC
>CALMTJ010000368.1 GCA_937872715.1 uncultured Methylobacteriaceae bacterium | reverse complement strand
GGGTGGGGATGGGGCTCCGTCTCACGCCGTCCGGATGGGCCGCGCTTGCTTCCCCTCCCGGGGGGAGGATCACGGCCACCGCACCGTCGGCGGCAGGGAGGACAGGATGGAGGCGACGTTGCCGCCGGTTTTCAGGCCGAAGATGGTGCCGCGATCGTAGAGGAGGTTGAACTCGACGTAGCGTCCGCGGCGGATCTGCTGCTCCTCCCGGTCGGCATCCGTCCAGGACGTGCCCATATTGCGTCTCACGATCGCCGGGTAGGCGTCGAGCAGCGCTTCGCCCACCGCCCGGCCGAAGGACAGGTCGGTGTCGGGGTCGCCCGACCACAGGTCGTCGTAGAAGATGCCGCCGGCCCCGCGCGGCTCGCCGCGATGCTTCAGAAAGAAATATTCGTCGCACCAGAGCCTGTAGCGCTCGTAGGGGCGGCCCGGATGGGCGTCGCAGGCGCGCGCCATCGCGGCGTGGAAGGCCCGCACGTCCGGGTCGTCCGGCACCCGGCGCCGGTCGAGCATGGGCGTGAGGTCGGCGCCCCCGCCGAACCAGGGTCTCGACGTCACGACGAGCCGGGTGTTCATGTGAACGGTCGGCACGTGCGGGTTCCAGGGGTGGACGATCAGCGAGATGCCGGCCGCCCAGAAGCCCGGATGGGTATCCGTCCCGGGGATCTGCGACCGGAACTCGGGCGCGAACTCGCCGTGAACGGTCGAGACGTGGATCCCCGCCTTCTCGAAAACGCGCCCCTTCAGCACGGACATCACCCCGCCGCCGCCTTTCGCGCCGGAATGGTCGGTCCGCTCCCAGGGCGTGCGGACGAAGCGGCCCGGCTCGTCCGCCTTGGCCGGGAAGGGTCCGGTCGCCTCGTCCTCCAGCCGCTCCAGGGCGGCGCAGATCCGGTCGCGCAGCATTGCGAAGCAGCGCGGCGCCTCCTCCTGGAGGCGGGAGACGGTGGCGGGATCGGCGGGTTCGGTCACGTCGGCGTTCTGCAATATGACCGCTCCCCCTCCGGAGAGTCCGGGCCTGCACCGTGGGCCTCGTCATGGCCGGGCTTGGCCCGGCCATCCGTGAAACACGATCCCGCATCGAAGCGGATGCGGCAAGGCCGCGGGTCGGCGTGGATGGCCGGGCCAAGCCCGGCCATGACGGCTCGGGATGAGCCTGAGGAGGTCGGGGCGGCCTCATAGCTGATTCTGGGATGCGGGCCGACGGCACGCGGCGCGCTCAATCCAAATCGAACCCCGACAGGTCGCCCGGCCGGCGCAGGCCGAGGCGCCATCCCTTGAACAAGACCCTCGCGGATCTCAGCCGCGCCGACCTTCCGGGCGGCCGGGCGGACGCGCGCGCCGGCGAGTCATCGAGCCGCGGGAGCCGTGCCCGCAGCCCGTCGCCGCCGTCCTCCATCTTCGCGGCCTGTCGGAAGAGGACTGTCCGGAACGTCCCCGACGCCTCATCCCACGACGGCCACGCCCGGGCGGTCGCCAGCGCCTCGCTGCGCATCGCCGCGAGTCGCACGGGATCGCGCGCCAGCGCCTGCACCGCGGACAGGACGGCGGCCTCATCGTTGCGCGGGCAGACGATCCCGTTCCGGTCATGGGCGATGTACTCCTCCGCGCCGGTGACATCGTAGACGACGGCCGTGCCGCCGCAGCCGAACATCTCGAGCGGCGGCCCGAACATGCCTTCCACGAAGGAGAGCTTCACCAGCACGTCGCAAGCCCGGTACACGGCCGGAACATCGCCGACCGGGAGGCGGCTGAACACGCGGGAGACGCCCGGGTACCAGCCGACCTCCGATTGGGTGAGGAGCCACGTCTCGATCCCGGGCACCCTTCGCAGGATCGCCAGGGTGCGGCCGACATTCTTCAGCGCCTGCCCGAGCGGGCCTTCCACCAGGATTCGGAGCTTGCCCGTGGGCGGCGCGGCGGCGGGACCGTCCGGCCGGTAGAGATCGTGGCGCAGCCCGTTGCGGGCGAGCGCCGCGTCCCGCCGGTAGCGGTCGCGCAGATGCTCCGCGATCCAGCCGGCCTCCGTCACGACCGGGATCGGCAGCCGGTAGGTGGCCCGGCAGGCCTCGCGGCGGGCCGAGCCCTTCGGCTGCATCCGGGTCTCGATCGACTGGACGAAGTAGACCGCGCTCGCGAAGCGGAGCCGGCCGAGCGCCGCGACCGTCCGCCAGAAGGTCGGGACGGCGATGTCGAAGGCCTCGTCGCCGAGCCGGGAGAGCGGGACGATGCGCAGGT
>CALMTJ010000367.1:1646-2092 GCA_937872715.1 uncultured Methylobacteriaceae bacterium | reverse complement strand
CCGCGTATTCCATCGTGTAGGACATGCCGGCGCAGCCGCCGTTCTTCACGCCCACCCGCAGGCCGGCGAGCGGCGTCTGCGAGCGCGACATGATCTCCTTCACGCGGGTCGCGGCGGCATCGGTCAGGGTCACGACCTTCATGCGCGGCAGGGCCATGGTCACGTCCTCGGGATGGGGCGTCGTCCGCCCGCTTGTCTCGCTACGATGTAGCGCTCCGGCAGCCGAGTTTCAAAGCCGGCCGCCGGGACCTTTCTGCGCGAAGGCCGTCAACCGGTCGTGAAGGGAGCGCGGGATGGCGAGCCCGTCCCGGAGGCGGCGGGTCCGCTCGCGGAAGGCCATCACGCCAAGGCACCCTACGACGTGATCCTGGTCGAGGGTGCCGTCGAGGGCCACCTCGAGGGTCTGCTAGGGCAGTTGGCCCCGCGTGGCCGGCTGGTCACCATTC
>CALMTJ010000367.1:1192-1636 GCA_937872715.1 uncultured Methylobacteriaceae bacterium | reverse complement strand
GGGGGGCCCGCCCGCGCCCGGCCGGCGCGCCGGGCCCCCGGCCGGCCCCCGCCGCCCGCAGGCCGTCCAGGAGCGCCGCGAGGTCGTCCTCCATCTCGCCGGGCTCGCCGAAGAGGTCCGGCCGGAAGGCCAGGAGGAGATAGCCGAAATCGACCGCTCGCCCGCGCCGCCGCCGCGCTCCGGCCGCGAGACCCAGCGCCTGCACCGCGACGGACAGGGCGAACCCCTTGCCGCCGCCGAACGGCCACAGGCCGCCGGCCAGGATGTCCTTTGCCCGGGCGCTGGGCTCGCCGTCAGGGCCGATCCCGACCGGGCCGGGGAAGGCGCCGTCCTGCTCGGCGAGGCTCGCCACCTCCGACCAGGAGACGGCGCCCGTCCCGAGATCCACGACGAGCGGGTCCGGCCGCCCGGGGATCCCGATCGCGAGCGGGTTCGTGCCGAGGG
>CALMTJ010000367.1:0-1182 GCA_937872715.1 uncultured Methylobacteriaceae bacterium | reverse complement strand
CGCCCGCGCCAGCCCCACGTCGCCGCGCCCGCCCCCCCCGTCGACGCGCGCGGAGACGGGCGTCTCGCGTCCGAGGCGGGGCAGGCGCCGCTCCTCGCGGAGCTCCGGGGCCATGGCGAGGGCCGGGACGCGGACGAGGCCGGCATGGCCGTAGCCGCACAGCTCGGCATCGAGGAGGTGGGCGGCCGTCGCGGCGACCTCCACGGCATCGAACCCGATCCCGGCGAGCGCACGGGCGGCGAGGTCCCCGGCCGCGGCGGCCGAGAGATGGACTCGATCCGGGTGGGCCGTGCCGGGAGCCGTCACCGCCCGCGGACCCCGGCAGGCGCCGCCGGCGCGCCGAGGCCGCAGTGCGGCCGGGACGCGGTCGTGGCGAGGCTGTCCGGCATCCGCCGACCCGCCCTCACGATACCGGCCTCGCCGAAATCTCGCGTCTCGCGCGAGGTGAACGAAGAGTCACTGCACACCACCCGCAATGCCGAGGCTGGGAGGCAAGGCGTTCCGGCCGACCTCGTCAATCCCTCGCCGCCCTCGAACCGGCCGTCTCGAAGATCGAGCCAAGCCGCTTTTCGGCCCCCTTCGTCGCCTACATCGCCCCGTAGCAATCCCTATCCACATTCCCGTCATGCGATTCGCTCTCGCGATCCTCCTTCTCCTCGCGGCGGCCGTGCCGGCCGGCGCCCACCCGCATGTATGGGTGACCTCCCAGGCGGTGCTCCTCTTCGGCCCGGACGGCCGGATCGCGGCGGTGCGGCACGGCTGGTCCTTCGACGAGGCGTATTCGGCCTACGCCGTCCAGGGTTTCCCGAGGGGTCCGGACGGCAAGCTCGCGCCGGACAAGATGGCGGAGCTCGCCAAGATCAACGTCGAATCGCTGGCCGAGAGCGGGTTCTTCACCCGGGCCAAGTCGAACGGCGCGAAGGTCTCCTTCGGGGAGCCCGCGAATTACGGCACGACCTTCGAGAACGGCATTCTCACGCTGACCTACGACCTTCCGGTCAAGCCTTCGGCCAAGCCCGACCGCCTCTTCACGCTGGAGGTGTACGATCCGTCCTTCTTCGTCGATTTCGCCATGCGGGAGGGCGACGACGCGGTGCGGCTGGAAGGCGCGCCGGCCGGATGCGCCCTCAAGCTGAACCGGCCGAAGCCGCAGGCCGCGCCGGCGCAGGGAGTGTCCGAGAC
>CALMTJ010000366.1 GCA_937872715.1 uncultured Methylobacteriaceae bacterium | reverse complement strand
AAGATCGGGCACATCGGCCAGGGCGACGAGCCGCGGTCCGAGCCGTGGCACGCCAGGGATCACGAAACTCGCGCGCCGCAGATCCTGCCAGCCATGCCCTGTCGTCCAGCGCCGACCTCGCCAGACCCTGATCGGGCGCCCGACATAAGACAGGATCGCGCGAGTGACGGATGGTCCCGCACTCGCCCGGTTCGACGCGCTGATCGCGATCTCGACCGCGTGAACCGTCTCCATCCCGCCGGCCAGCCGGCGCACGGCGGCGCCGGAGAGGGCCGGCACGCTGGACGCGCCGGAGATGACGGCGACCCGCGCCGCGCGGGCCTCGGCGTCGAGCGTGCCGATCCCGGCCACGAAATCGCGGCCGTCGGCGATGTCGAGGTAGTGACAGCCCGCAGCGATGCAGGCACGCGGGAGAGCGTAATCCGCGCCTTGGAACGGCCCGGCGGCGTCCACCACGGCGAACGGTCGCCAGGAGGCGATGACGGCCGCGAAGCCGCCGGTCGAGTTCACGTGGACCGGGATCAGGTTCGGCACGCCCCGGCAGAACTCCCGCGCCCTCCCCTCGCTTCGCCCAGCGACGAGGACCTCCCAGCCGGCAGCTGCGAGCCTGCGGGATATGCGTCCGCCGAAGCCGCCATACCCGCCGACGATCAGCACCCGCCTCACGCGGCCTCGTTCTCCGCCGGGGCGTGGCGGTCCTCGTCCATCGCCAGCCCGAGCGGACGAAGCGGGCGGCCGATGAGGCCGCTCACCATGGCGGCGAGGAGTGCCGGTGCCGGCCAGACCTTGGACAGCGGTCCGGCGACGCGGTCGCGCAGCAGCGGGAGCACTTGGCTGTCCGACTGGTACACGGGCGTGAAGAGGGCGCTCATCGCCTGATAGACCGCCACGTGCCGCCGGCGCAGGGCCACCGCACGCGTCAGGGCGGTGGGGATGTCGGGCTCCTCGCGCAGCGCCTTCGCCAGCCCGTATGCGTCCAGCAACGCCATGTTCGCGCCCTGTCCGAGCTGCGGGCTTGCCGAGCGCCAGGCATCTCCGAGGTGGATCAGGGCCGGCGCGGCCGGCTCGCGGATCGTGCGGTGGCTGTAGCGGGCGAAGGTGAGCCGGTCTTCCGTTCGGATCTGATCGAGAAGCGGCGTCGTCTCGGGCCAAAGCTTGCGGACCTCGCTCTTCCACGCGTCGAGGCCGGCCTCTCGCCAGGCCGCCGCTCGGTCCACTCGGAGCGACCAGAAGAAGGCGACCTGCGGTCCCGCGAACGTCGCCGGCCGGCCGATCGGCAGCACGCCGGCCATGACGCTCGCCCGGACATAGCGCTGTTCCAGGGCCGCACCGTCGAACGAGCCTCCGCCGGCCGCATCGAGGCTGGCCCAGAGCGCGCCAAAGGGCAGAGTACGGCCGCACGGGCGCGCGAGCGGCGTCGAGCTGCCGAGCGCATCGACCACCAGGCTGAACGGACCCGCCCGTCTCCCGTCCGAGAAGACGAGGGCCCGTCCCCCGGCGGCGGCCGGCTCGCTCGCCGTGACCGTGCGTCCCGTCTCGATCGGGATGCCCTCCCGGAGGGCGGCGGCGTGGAGCGTGCCGAACAGCGCCGCTCGATGGAGGCCGATGCCGAACCTTTCGCCTCCGGGAAGCGCCGCGTACCGGACGTCCAGCACCGCCCTTCCCGAGGGAGCCGCGATTCCGAGGAGCCGATCGATGCGCGCCCCCTGCGCCAGGATCTCGTCCGCGAGCCCAAGCGAGCGAAGAACCGCCAAGCCGGTGGGCTGGATCATGAGGCCGGAGCCGACCGGCCGAGGCGTCGCGAAGCGCTCGAACAGCGTGACGCGGTGACCGTCCCGCCGCAGAAGGAGTGCCGCCGCCAGCCCTGCCGGCCCGCAGCCGGCGATCGCGATGTCGAGGTGATTCAACGCCGAACCCGCCGATGAGCGTCCTGCGGGAGCGCCTCGGCATCGATCCGCGGGTTGGATGCCACCAAAGGCCCGTCACCTTGCACGGCTCGCGCCCCTCCCGTCAGAAATGCTGGTACGACGTCTGCCGAAGGGGGTGCGGCGCGTCGTTCAGGATCGTCGCGAGGGGCGCGTCGCCGGCCGTGACGTGTCCCACCGCCGTCAGCCCGACCCCGCAAAGGCCGGCAGCTTCCGCCATGGCGTCGAGCCGCTCCGGCGGCAGCGTGAGGACGATCTCGTAATCGTCGCCGCCGCCCGCGATGCGGTCGAGGAGGAACGGGTCCGCGTCGAGCGCGGCACGGGCGGCGGGGGAGAGCGGGAGGCGGTCGAGATCGAGCG
>CALMTJ010000365.1 GCA_937872715.1 uncultured Methylobacteriaceae bacterium | reverse complement strand
GGCTCCCGCAGAGCCGCCGGCCGTGCCGAACGTCCAGCCGGCCGCGGCGGCGGCCGGGCCGACGCCGCTCCGGGTGGTCGAGACGGGGCGCTGAGGCATGGAGCTTCCGGCCAATGCCGAGAACCGGGTCCTCGCCAACGCGGTGAACGCCCGCATCAAGTCGGATGCCCGGCTCCTGAACGCGCGCGCGGCCCTGTACCGGCTCGCCGGGATCGGCGTGATGTGCGCCTTGATCGGCGCCGGGATCGGGGCGGCCTTCTACGGCTATTCCTACACCAACGACGCGACCTACCCAACGGAGAAGGTCGCCAGGACGGTCGCGGCCGCGCTCTCCCAGGTGACGCTCAAGGCGGAAGGCACGGTGAAGCTCGACCCGGACGCCCAGATCGGGACGCGGTCCGAGATCCCGACGCCGAGCGCCGCCCAGCTCGGGGCCGGGGCCTCGCCCGAATCCAAGGCCGCCGTCCTCACGAACTTCACCGTGTTCAAGAACGTGCCCTTCAACCAGGGCCAGGTGGTGACCGGCTGGAACTTCACCTCGAGTGACCAGAAGGCGCCGAGCCATCAATATTGCTATTACTCTGAGCAGCTCGACGGGACCTCCAAGGTGACCGTCGACCTCGGCGAGAACGGCCGCCAGCTCTCCCAGGCCAAGACCCGCGCCAATGTCGATTCCGGCAAGGCCTATTCGAACTGCGTCTGGTTCAAGGGCACGATCTGAGCCGAGCCTCCCGGGGGCAGCCGCTACACAGCCCTGGCCCGCTCTGCTAGCGGAGCCCGATGACCGCACGCCTCGACCGACGCTTCGCCCGCTGCCGCGAGGAAGGCCGCGCCGCGCTCGTGACCTACGTGATGGCCGGCGACCCGGATCCGGAGACGGCCTTCGCCATCCTGTCCGCCCTGCCCCGGGCCGGCGCCGACATCGTCGAACTCGGGCTGCCCTTCACCGACCCGATGGCGGACGGCCCGGCGATCCAGGCGGCCGGGCTGCGCGCGCTGAAGGCCGGACAGGACACGGCCGCGACGCTCCGGCTGGTTCGCCGCTTCCGCGACGGCGACCCGGACACGCCCGTCATCCTGATGGGCTATTTCAACCCGATCTACGTCTACGGGATCGACCGTTTCCTGTCCGACGCGCGGGATGCGGGGGTGGACGGGTTCATCGTGGTCGACCTGCCGCCGGAGATGGACGACGAGTTCTGCCTGCCGGCCCTCGCGGCCGGTTTCGCCTTCATCAGGCTGGCCACGCCCACCACGGACGAGGCGCGCCTGCCGACGGTGCTCCGGAACACGGCGGGCTTCGTGTACTACGTGTCCATCACGGGCGTGACCGGGACCGCGACGCCGGATTTCGGCCGCGTCGCGACCGCGGTCGCCCGCATCAAGCGGCATACGGAGCTGCCGGTGGTGGTCGGCTTCGGGGTGAGGACCGGCGAACATGCCGCCGCCGTGGCGGCGGTCGCCGACGGGGTCGTGGTAGGATCGGCCATCGTGGACACGATCGCCGGCGCGCTCGGACCGGACGGCGCCCCGACCGGGGATCCGGTCGCGGCCGTGTCGGCGCTCGTCGGGGAACTGGCGGCCGGCGTGCGACGGGCGGTGCGCACCGCCGCTCTGGAAAGGTCCGGATAGGAGGCGTATCTTACGCGAATGGCTGAGCCTGATAATCTCGTCCTCCTGCGGGAGATGCGCGCCGATATGGACCGTCGGCACGAGGAACTCGTAGCCCGTATGGATTCCGAGTTCGCCGCCGTGAACAAGCGGCTCGACGCCATGCACCAGAATGGCATCAAGGCGCTCAAGGGCTTCATCGGCCATCGCGCGATGGCCGAGCGCGCGATGGCCAGCTTCGATGTGGACATGTCGGAGTTGAAGCGGCGCGTGACCGCGCTGGAAGCCGCGCGGGCCTGATGCGCTTGCCGTCATGAACTGGGTCAGCGACGTCGTCCGGCCGCGCATCAAGACGCTGTTCAAGCGCGAGAGCCCGGAGAATCTCTGGGTGAAGTGCCCCGACACGGGACAGATGGTGTTCCAGAAGGACGTCGAGGCGAACGACTGGGTGATCCCCGGATCGGAGCACCACCTGCGCATGACCGGGACGCAGCGCCTGCGTTCGGTCTTCGACAACGGCACCTGGCTCGACGTGAAGCTGCCCGACGTCGCGGCCGACCCGCTCCGCTTCCGCGACGAGAAGCGCTACGCCGACCGCCTGAAGGATGCCCGCGCCAAGACCGGGGAGCGCGACGCGTTCAAGGTCGGCTACGGCCGGGTCGACGACCTGCCGATGACGGTCGCCGTGCAGGATTTCTCCTTCATGGGCGGCTCGCTCGGCATGGCGGCCGGCGAGGCCTTCATGCGGGGGGCCGAGACGGCGCTGGACAAGGCGACGCCCTATGTCCTGTTCGCGGCGTCCGGCGGCGCCCGTATGCAGGAGGGCATCTTCTCCCTCATGCAGATGCCCCGGACCACGGTCGCGATCCGGCGGCTCAACGAGGCGCGGCTCCCCTATATCGTCGTGCTGACGAACCCGACGACGGGCGGCGTCACGGCGTCCTACGCGATGCTGGGCGACGTGCACCTCGCCGAGCCCGGCGCGCTGATCGGCTTCGCCGGCCCGCGCGTGATCGAGCAGACCATCCGGGAGAAGCTGCCGGACGGGTTCCAGCGCTCCGAATACCTGCGCGACCACGGCATGGTGGATCGGGTCGTGCATCGCCGCGACCTGAAGCCGACGGTCGCCCGGCTGTGCCGCATCCTGACCAAGGCTCCGGCCGGCGGCGGCGAAGCGAGCCCGGCCGACGAGGCGGCGCTCGCGCCCGCCGCCTGACGGGTTCGCGGGTGAGCGGCTCCGCCGAGGTCATCGCCCGGTGCCTCGCCCTGCATCCGAAGCTGATCGACCTGAGCCTCGGCCGGATCGAGCGGCTGCTCGCCCGGATGCACGAGCCGCAGCGGCGGCTTCCGCCGGTCATCCACGTGGCGGGCACCAACGGCAAGGGATCGACGATCGCCTTCATGCGGGCGATCCTCGAAGCGGCCGGGCTCCGGGTGCACGTCTACACCTCGCCCCACCTCGTCCGCTTCCACGAGCGCATCAGGCTGGGCGCGCTCGGCGGCGGGCAGCTCGTGCCGGAGGAGCGGCTGGCGGCGGCGCTGCTCAGGGCCGAGGCGCTGAACGGCGGCGAGCCGATCACCTTCTTCGAGATCACGACGGCGGCGGCGTTCGACCTCTTCGCGTCCGAACCCGCCGACGTGCTCCTGCTCGAAGTCGGGCTCGGGGGCCGCTGCGACGCCACGAACGTCGTTCCCGCGCCCGCCTGCGCGGTGATCACGCCGCTCGGCCACGACCATGCCGAGCATCTCGGGACGACGCTCACGGCCATCGCGGGCGAGAAGGCCGGCATCGTCAAGCGGGGCTGCCCCGTCGTGATCGCCCCCCAGGCTTACGAGGAGGCCGACCGGGCGCTCCGGGAGGCCGCCGAACGCCGCGGGGGCTCGCCGATCCTGGTCGGCACGCAGGATTTCGCGGTCCATTCCGAGCGCGGCCGGCTCGTCTTTCAGGACGAGGACGGCCTCCTCGACCTCCCGCCGCCGCGGCTCCTCGGCCAGCACCAGTTCGTGAATGCCGGAACCGCGATCGCGGCGCTCCGGGCCGCGGGTTTCGGCGACGCCGAGCCGGCCGCGATCGAGGCCGGCATCCTGTCGGCCGAATGGCCGGGCCGCCTCCAGCTCCTCGCCCGCGGCACGCTCGCCGCCACCGTTCCGGAGGGGGCGGAGCTCTGGCTCGACGGCGGCCATAACGCGGATGGCGGCCGTGTCGCCGCCGCCGCGATGGCGGATCTCGCCGACAGGAGTCCGGCCCCGCTGGTGCTGGTCTCGGCCATGCTCGCCAACAAGGAGGCCGGCGACTATCTCGGCAACTTCGCCGGGCTCGCCCGCATGTTGGTCGCCGTGCCGATGCGCTCGCAGGAGACCGCGCGCGCCCCCGCCGATCTGGCCGGCATCGCGTCCGGCATCGGCATCCCGTCCCGGGTGGCCGCCAGCGTCGAGGAGGGGCTCCGATCGCTCGGAACCGAGCGCTGGGAGCAGCCGCCCCGAATCCTCATCTGCGGATCGCTCTACCTCGCCGGCGAGGTTCTCGCGTCGAACGGCACGCCCCCAGGCTGAGGCTCACGCCGCCCCGGGCATTGGAGGCGACCGCAGCACCCCCCCCGCCAGGGGGCGGGGGACCGGCGCAGCCGGGGGAGGGGGGCTCGCAA
>CALMTJ010000364.1 GCA_937872715.1 uncultured Methylobacteriaceae bacterium | reverse complement strand
GGCCAGGACCGGGACGGGGTTTCGCCACGCGAGCGCCGCCGCCGCGATCGCGAAGACGGGCGAGCCGACGAAATAGGCCGAGGAGAGCTTCGCGTCGCCGCGGAAGTCGAGCCCCTGTTCGAGCACCGGCGGCAGCGTCGCGAGCCAGCCCAGCATGAGGCAACCGGCCACGGCGAGGGTCCCGCCGCGAAGATCCCGCCGCGCGGCGAGCACGAGGGCCGCCACGGCCACGACCGCCTGGCACGCCCCCGCCGCGGCGACCACCCAGCGACCGGGCCAGGATCCCGGGTTCGACACTCCGATGGCCACATACGCGACGGACGTCAGCCCGTCATACACCTGCAGCGCCGCGGAGAGCACGAGAAGGAGGCGCGCCGCCTTCTCCGCCAACGACCTGTCCTGCGGCTCGACCGACCTCATACCGTGCCCTCCGAAGCTCCGCGGCTCTCCGCCAACGCCATCGCAGCGGGCGCGTTGAGGCGTACGAAGGCGAGGATCGCGAAGGACCCGATGAGGACGCGCAGGCGCATGTGGGACAGCGGGCAAGACGTGCGAGTCATCTCAGCTCCGAAATTGCGCCATTGCACCGGATAGGAACTTGTACTGCGTTTCAGCTTGGACATGACCCAGGATAGCGCCGGCAGCGATGGCTAGGAGGAAGCTTGCCATCAGAACGCGTCTTCTGGGGCGTAGATTGGCCAGGATCAGGCTGAAGACGGTGATGGACGCCTGAAGGGCCAAGGACACGATATATCTCGACGAGGTAAGTCCATGCTCATAATCCGGACCTTCCTCACTTACCATGTGGCAGTGGAATGGGATGAGGTAATCGTAGCTGTACCATGCGCACAGCGCTGTCAGGGGCAGTATGACCAAGATCAGACATTCCCTACGAGGGCCGGATTTGGCGATTACTTCTAGGATGATCGCTTGGAGCAGCTGCGGAACGCCGAAAACCAGGAGCACTCCGAGAAAGCCGATCACGCCGATCAGAGGCGTGAACAACATCATCACGAGTGCGTCGCTCTGCGTCCGGTGAGGGTTTCCATGGATGAAATCCACGAACACGAGCTCGACAACGACGGACACGCCACACGCGACGCCCGTGAAGAGCGCTGCCCATAGGAGACCTGTGACGAAGGAGGCGGGACCAGCACCTGCCGTCGCGCGACGTTCCGGTCCCCTCGGGTCCTGCATTGACCTCACCTCGGCCTGTTGCCCACCTTCGGCTGGTCGATCTCTAGTCCGGGCGCCCGCGACCGAAGGTGCGCTGCTGCACGTCCGAGAGGCTCTTGACCGACGGGAGCGAGCCCGTGTGACAGGCCGCATTCCGCTTCCTCGCCTGTGGCCGCTCGCAGCTCCGGCATGCGGGTCGCGCCCGGCCCTAACCCGGCCGGGGCCGTTTCGGACCTTCCATCCAGCGGATGAGCGGCATGACCGGGATGACCCAGGCGATGCCGAGCAGGAAATAGGCGACGGTCTGGACGAGCTTCGGAGCGTCCACGATGCGGCTCTCCGCCAGCGCCATCGCGATGGGCGCGTAGAGGCACACGAAGGCGAGGATCGCGACGGAGCCGATGAGGACGCGCAGGCGCCGCATGTGGGACCTCGGGCAGGCATGGCGTCGCGCGCGGGGTCGCGACGGGTGCGGCCCCGCTTCCGTTGCCGGCCGGGGAGGCGGGTTCTATGGGTTCGGCCGCGCGCCGCCGCAAGCGGCGAGGCCGCTCCGGAGCGGCCGGAGAACGGCATGGCGGTCGCGGAGATCGGGGCAGGGCACCTTCCGGGGCGGGTCGGAGCGCCGCGCGGGGCGGCCGGGCGCGTGCGCGCCTGGCTCCACGGGCTCGCCCTCCTCGTCGCCCTGATGGTCGCGGTCGGAGGCGCGACTCGCCTCACCGGGTCCGGCCTCTCCATAACGGAATGGCGGCCCGTCACGGGCGCGCTCCCGCCGCTTTCGGAGGCCGGCTGGGAGGCCGAGTTCGAGAAGTACCGCGCGTCCTCCCAGGGCCGGACGCTCAACGAAGGCATGAGTCTCGGCGAGTTCAAGTTCATCTACGGCTGGGAATGGGGGCATCGCCAGCTCGGGCGGCTGCTCGCCATCGTCTTCCTCGTGCCGCTCGTCGCGTTCTGGTGGACGGGAGCGCTCGGACCCGCATGGCGGCCGCGCTCGCCGGGATCGGGGCGCTCGGCGGCGTCCAGGGCGCGATCGGCTGGATCATGGTGGCGTCCGGGCTCGAGCCCGGGATGGTCGCGGTGGCGCCGGTGAAGCTGACGCTGCATCTCCTCGTCGCGAGCGTCATCCTGTCGCTGATCGTGTTCGTCGCGGCCGGGCTCTCGCCGGCCGGCCGGGGACCCGCGCCCACGCCCGGCCTACGGCTGGGCGCCCGCGCGCTGCTCGGGCTCGTGTTCGTGCAGATCGCGCTCGGCGGCCTCGTCGCGGGGTCGAAGGCCGGCCTCACCTACAACACCTGGCCGCTGATGGACGGGCAGGTCCTGCCGGATGCCGGGACGCTGTTCGTCCGGCAGCGACCTACCCGACCACGAGCAGAATAGCTACGCGCTCGTCGCGGCGGCGCTCTGGCACATGGTCGCGGCCCGCCGCTCCCGGCCGGGAAGCGGAGCGGCCCGGCGGGCGACCGGCCTCGGAATGGCGGCGCTGGCGCAGGCGGCGCTCGGCGTCACGACCCTGCTCCTCGCGGTGCCGCTCTGGGCGGGGCTCGCGCACCAGCTCCTCGCCCGAGACCAGCGACGACACCGTCGACAGGCCCC
>CALMTJ010000363.1:4103-6385 GCA_937872715.1 uncultured Methylobacteriaceae bacterium | reverse complement strand
GTCGCCGCGACAGGTCGGTGGCACCCTCCCGCCATGAGCGATGCCGCCGACCTCCATGACAGCGACTTCTATCTTTGGGCGGGTCAGCAGGCCCAGGCGCTTCGAGACGCGAGGGAGAGGGGCGTGAACCTCCCTCTCGACTGGAACAACCTGGCCGAGGAAGTCGAGAGCTTGGGAAACTCGGACCGCTCCCGCCTCAGGTCCCACCTTCGCACGATCCTGGAACACCTGATGAAACTCCAGGTCTCTCCGGCATCCGAGCCGCGCTCCGGGTGGAGAAACACGGTCCGGCGCACGCGGCAGGACGTCGAGGACGTGCTGTCGGATAGCCCGAGCCTGCACGGCCAAGTTTCAGGACTGATCGCGGAGGCTGGTCCGCGCGTCGCCAAGCTGGTCGCCCAGGATCTCTCCGAGCGGGGTGAGATGAGCGCCGCCACCCAGGCCCGCCTGAACGGCTTCTCGTTCACGGAGGACCAAATCCTCGGCGATTGGTTTCCGGACGAGACCGCCTGATCGGGGCGGCGCACGCCCACAGGTGAACACGGGGCACCTACGGACATAGAAAGGGCGCCGTGAGGGCGCCCTTTCCGCATGTCGGGAGGCTGACCGGTCAGCGCTTGGAGAACTGGAAGCTCCGGCGGGCCTTCTTCTTTCCGTATTTCTTGCGCTCGACCACGCGCGGGTCGCGGGTGAGGAAGCCTTCGCGCTTAAGTGAGGGCCGCAGGTCCGGCTCGAAATTCGTGAGCGCCTTCGCGAGGCCGTGGCGAACCGCGCCGGCCTGGCCGGAGAGCCCGCCGCCCGCGACCGTCACGACGAGGTCGTACTGGCCCATCCGGTTCGAGACCTGGAGCGGCTGCTCGATGATCATCCGCAGCACGGGCCGGGCGAAATACACCTCGATCGGGCGCTCGTTGATCAGGATGTCACCGCGGCCGGGCTTCAGCCACACGCGGGCCACGGCGTCCTTGCGCTTGCCGGTCGCGTAGGCGCGGCCCTGCGCGTCGATCTTCTTCTCGTAGCGGGGAGCGTCGGTGGCCTCCGGCGCAGGAGGGCGCTGGCCGAGTTCGGCGAGGGATTGCAGGACGGCCATGTCAGGCGCTCACGTTCTTGCGATTGAGGATGCCGACATCCAGCGGCACCGGCTGCTGGGCGACGTGGGGGTGCTCGGAGCCCTTGTAGACCCGAAGGTTGCCGAGGATCTTGCGAAACAGCGGTCCGCGCGGGAGCATGCGCTCGACAGCCTTCTCAACCACCCGCTCCGGAAAGCGGCCGTCGAGGATGGACTTGGCGGTCCGGCCCTTGATGCCGCCGATATAGCCGGTGTGGTGGTAATACACCTTCTGCTCGCGCTTGCGGCCGGTGAACACCACCTTGTCGGCGTTGATGACGACGACGTTGTCGCCGCAATCCACGTGGGGCGTGTAGGACGGCTTGTGCTTGCCCCGCAGCCGCATGGCGACGATCGTGGCGAGGCGGCCGACGACGAGACCCTGGGCGTCGATCACGACCCACTTCTTGTCGACGTCGGCCGGCTTCAGGGAAAACGTCTTCATCGTTCGATCCGGGCGGCCCTGCCGCCGAAGGGAAAAGCCGCTCCGGGTCGCGAAGCGGCTGACCGGACCCGTTTAGGAGCGGCGGGGATCGTCGTCAAGCGGAAAGGAGCCGGCCCGTCACGCCGAAACGCGTTTCGGCAGAGCATCTTAGCCTATCAGGGTATCATGATACCGCCTACGCGCGGTCCGGCGGGACGGAGTACGTGCCGGTCGCGTGGCAGACCGGATCGGCCGAGCCCTCGCTGGAGATCGTGACCTCGCCGACGGCGAGCCGCTTCCCGAGCTTCATGAGCCGGCACTCGGCCACCAGCCTCCGCAAGGCCGGCTTGCGGAGGAAGTTGAAGGACAGGTTCGTCGTCACCGCGAGCCCGACGGGGCCGATATTCGCCAGGATGGTCGCGTAGAAGGCGAGATCGGCGAGCGTCATCATCGCCGGGCCGGAGACGGTGCCGCCCGGCCGGACGTGGCGCCCGGAGATCGCCATGCTCATCCGCCCGGCAAGGTCGCCGACCCCCTCGACCCGGTAGATCCGGCCGTCGAGATGGATCTGCGGGAACTCGCGGTCGAGGAACGCCTCGACCTCCTCCCTCGTCATCACCGGCCGTGCCGTCACGCCCCGCCCTCCCCCAGCGTCATGGCCGAGTTCAGACACGAAAGGAGGGCGGTGGCGCAATGGCCGGCTCGCCTCGCCCTTCGGGGCTGCGCAAGTCCGGGCACGCCGCCCCGTAC
>CALMTJ010000363.1:3794-4093 GCA_937872715.1 uncultured Methylobacteriaceae bacterium | reverse complement strand
GGCGGGCACGGCCCCGGGAGGAAGAACATGCGCAAGACCGCAGCGATCACGGCCGCGCTGGGCGCGGCGCTCATGGCCGGAACGGCCCTCGCCGCGCCCCAGACCGTCAAGATCGCCTTCATCGATCCGCTCTCGGGAGGCGCCGCCTCCACCGGCGAGGCGGGCCTGAAGACGTTCCAGTACATGGCCGACCAGGTGAACGCGAAGGGCGGCGACTTCAGGCTGGAGGTCACCGGCTACGACAACAAGCTCAACCCGCAGGAAAGCCTCGTTCAGCTGCAGAAGGCGATCGATTCCGG
>CALMTJ010000363.1:0-3784 GCA_937872715.1 uncultured Methylobacteriaceae bacterium | reverse complement strand
AACTGGTGGCGGGCAATTGGAAGATGAACGGCGGCGCTGCGGCGCTATCCGAGCTGGACGCGATCGCCGCCGCCGCCTCCGCCGCGCCGGAGCTTGACGTCGCCATTTGCCCGCCGTTCACGCTCATCCCCGGCGCCGTCGCGCGCGTGCCGGGGCTCGCGATCGGCGCGCAGGACTGCCACGCGGCGGCCAGGGGCGCGCATACCGGCTGCGTCGCGGCGGGGATGCTGAAGGAGGCCGGCGCGCGCTACGTCATCCAGGGCAACGGCTCCAGCGTCGCGGCCGCCCTCGTGGATTTCGTGTCGAAATACAACGAGCGCAACGAGGGCAAGGAGATCCTCTACCTGAACTACGCCGCGGTCGACCCCATCCTCACGAACGAGAAATGCACGTATTGGCATTTCCGCTGGGACGCGCATGCCGACATCAAGATGGAGGCGCTCGTCAACTACATCAAGGCGCAGTCCGACATCAAGAAAGTCTATCTCATCAACCAGGATTACTCGTTCGGGCAGGCCGTGCGGGCGGTGGCGCGGGAGAAGCTGAAGGAGAAGCGGCCGGACATCCAGATCGTCGGCGACGAGGTGACGCCGCTCCAGAAGGTGACGGATTTCTCGCCCTACATCGCCAAGATCAAGGCGTCCGGGGCGGACGCGGTGATCACCGGCAACTGGGCGCAGGACATCACCCTTCTCCTCAAGGCCGCGGGCGACGCCGGATTGCCGGCGAAATTCTTCACCTATTACGCGGGCGGCTCCGGCACGCCGACCGCGATCAAGCAGGCGAATCTCAGCGGGCGCGTGTTCCAGGTGTCGGAGGGCATCGCCAACGCCGAATACCCGGCCGGCCGCGATTTCGAGAAGGCGTTCCGGGCCAAGATCGGCCAGGAGGTCACCTATCCGCGCGGCGTGAACCTCATCAACATGCTGGCCAAGGCCATGAACGAGGCGAAATCCGCGGACGCGAAGGCGGTCGCCGCGAAGCTCGAAGGCATGACCTTCACGGTCCTGGACGGCGGCGACGGATTCATGCGCAAGGACGACCACCAGTTCTTCCAGCCGATGTACATCTCCTCGCTCGGGCCGATCACGTCCGACCTTCCCTTCGATTCGGAGGGTACCGGCTGGGGGTGGAAACAGGCGGGGCTCCTGTCCGCGAAGGACACGACGGTTTCGACCACCTGCAAGATGGACCGGCCGCGATCGTAGAGAGCGTCCCGACGTGAAGCGGCAGACCGCCCGGCGCGTCATGGCCGGGCTTGGCCCGGCCACCCACGTCCCGCGCAGGCCGTCACGAGCATTGCTGGAGCGCGCGGCAGCGGCTCCGGTGGTTGGCCAGGCCAAGTCCGGCCGTGACGGGGCGCGCTCCGTGTCAGTTTCTCGCCTGGACGGCTGATCGTGCTCGAGCTCGTTCTGGTCTCGACGCTGAACGGCGTGCTCTACGGCATGCTGCTGTTCCTCATGGCGAGCGGGCTGACGCTGATCTTCAGCATGCTGGGCGTGTTGAACTTCGCCCATGCGGGCTTCTACATGCTGGGGGCCTTCTTCGGCTTCCAGATCAGCCGCTTCGCCGGCTTCTGGGTCGGCCTCGTGGCGGCGCCCGTGCTGGTCGGGGGGCTCGGGGCGCTTGTCGAGCGGTACGGGCTCCGGAACGTGCACCGGCACGGCCACGTGCCCGAACTGCTCTTCACCTTCGGCCTCGCCTACGTGGTCGAGGAGGTCGTCCAGATCGTCTGGGGGAAGCTGCCGGTCGATTACCGCGTGCCGGGGCTGCTCGACGGGCCGGCCTTCACGATCTTCGCGACCAACTACCCGGCCTACAAGGTCTTCATGCTGTGCGCCGCCCTGGCGATCTTCGCCGCCCTCCTCGTCGCGCTGACGAGGACGCGCGTCGGCCTCGTCATCCAGGCCGCCCTCACCCATCCGGAGATGGTCGCGATGCTCGGCCACAACGTGCAGCGCGTGTTCATGCTGGTCTTCGGCCTCGGGTGCGGACTGGCCGCCATGGCCGGTGTCATCGCCGGGCCGTCCCTCGTGACCCAGTCGAACATGGCGGGGCTTCTCGGACCCATCCTGTTCGTGGTGGTCGTGGTCGGCGGTCTCGGATCCCTGCCCGGCGCGTTCATCGCGTCCTTGCTCATCGGGCTCATCCAGACCTTCGCCGTCGCGATCGATCTCTCGCTCGGCGACGCGATGGGGCGGCTCGGGGTGGAGACGGTCCCGTCCGCCGGCGTGCTGCGGGACATCTGGACCGTGACCGTCGCGCAGGTCGCGCCCGTCCTGCCCTACCTCCTCCTCGTCCTGGTCCTGATCGTCCGGCCGACCGGGCTCCTCGGAACGAGGGACACGTGAGCGCCGCGCTCGTTCCCGACGGGCCGCCGAGCGGGAGCCTGTCGCTCCGGCGAAGCCTCCTGCCGCTCGTGCCCTGGGTGGCGGCGGCGCTCGTCCTCCTCGTCGCGCCACACGTCCTCACCAGCGGCATCGCCCGCACCATGATGAGCCTCATGGGCATCATGGTCGTGTTCGCGCTCTCCTACAACATGCTCCTCGGCCAGACCGGGATGCTGTCCTTCGGCCATGCCGTCTATTACGGGCTCGGCGCCTTCTTCACCGTCCACGCCATGAACGCCGTCATCCGGAACGGCCTCCCCGTGCCGGTCGCGCTCATGCCGCTCGTCGGCGGTGCGGCGGGCCTCCTCTTCGGGATCGTCTTCGGCTCCGTGTCGACGCGGCGGGGCGGCACGGCTTTCGCCATGATCTCGCTCGGTCTCGCCGAGCTCGTCTCCTCGAGCGCCAACATCCTGCGCAGCTTCTTCGGCGGCGAGGAGGGGATCACCACGAACCGCACGAAGCTCCTGCGCGTCTTCGACCTGAGCTTCGGCCCGCAGCTCCAAGTCTATTACCTCATCGCGGCCTGGTGCCTCATCTCCGCCGCCGCGATCTACGCCATCTCGCGGACGCCGCTCGGGCGCATGTGCAATGCCGTCCGCGAGAACCCGGAGCGCGTGCAGTTCGTGGGCTACGATCCCCAGCTCGTGCGCTACGCCGCGTTCTGCCTGTCGGCCTTCTTCGCCGGGCTCGCCGGGGCGCTGGCGGCCATCAATTTCGAGATCGTCAACTCGTCCTATGTCGGGCTCGGGCAGTCCGGAATCGTCCTCCTCGCGGCCTTCATCGGCGGAACGGGCTTCTTCGTCGGCCCTATCATCGGCGCGATCGTCGTCACGTATCTCCAGACCATGTTGAGCGACGTCACGCCCGTCTGGCAGCTCTATTTCGGGCACGGCCCGCTCCTTCGGGCGCGGACGATCGGCCGGCTCCTCCCCGCCTACGGCATGGCGGCCGTCGCAGCGGCGGCCGCGGCGGCGGGCGCGATCGCGCTGATCGAGATGGCGGTGGTCGCGCTCCGGCCGAACGAGGGCAGCCTCACGACGCTCGCGGGCATCACGCTCGACCTCGCGACGGCCGGGCCCTGGCTGGGCGGCGGCGCCCTCGCCCTCGCGGGCGCGGCGGCGCTCCGCTGGACGGCGCCTCGCGTGCGGCACGCCTGGGAGCGGGCGAGCGGCGAGGCCCGCCGGACGGGCCGGGTCGCGTGAGCGCGCCGGAACCCGCGATCGCGCTCGGCGACGTGCGCAAGCGCTTCGGCCGCACGGAGATCATCCGGGGGCTGAATCTCGAGGTGCGGCGGGGAGAGCGCCACGCCGTCATCGGCCGGTACGGGGCCGGCAAGTCGACGATGTTCAACCTGATCAGCGGCCGCCTCCATCCGTCGGCGGGCTAGATCGGGC
>CALMTJ010000362.1 GCA_937872715.1 uncultured Methylobacteriaceae bacterium | reverse complement strand
ATCCTATCTCGCCCCCATGGCCATCCTGCCCCTGGTCAAACTACCGGAACTTTCGAAGCTTCAGCGGGTCTCGGCCCCCGTCGGGCCGGTGACGGACGACGTGCGCCGGCTCGCGGCCGACATGCTGGAGACGATGTACGACGCGCCCGGCATCGGGCTCGCGGCGATCCAGGTCGGCGTTCCCAAACGCCTCGTCGTGATCGATCTCGGCAAGACGGCGGAGGAGCGCGCGCCTCGAGTGTTCCTCGACCCTGAGATCACCTGGGCCTCGCCCGAGACCCGGGTCCACGAGGAGGGCTGCCTCTCCATCCCGGAATATTACGAGGAGGTGGAGCGGCCGGACCGCGTCAGGGTCAGGTTTCGCGATCTCGACGGCCGGGAGACCGAGATGGCGGCCGACGGGATCCTCGCGACCTGTCTCCAGCACGAGATCGATCACCTGAACGGCGTGCTCTTCATCGACCACCTGTCGCGGCTGAAGCGCCAGCGGGTGGTGAAGAGGTTCGAGAAGGCGGCGAGGCGCGAGTCCGCGGACGCATGACGTTGCGCGTCGCCTTCATGGGGACGCCCGATTTCGCGGTTCCGACGCTGGAAGCCCTCGCCGGGGCGCACGACGTGGTGGCCGTCTACAGCCGGGCGCCGGCCGCGTCCGGACGGGGGTTGAAGCAGCGGCTCTCGCCCGTCCACGCGGCGGCCGAGGCGCGGGGCATCCCGGTCGAGACGCCCCGCACGCTGAGGGAGGCCGGGTCCGCCGCCGCCCTCGCCCGCCACCGCCCGGACGTCGCCGTGGTGGTGGCCTACGGCATGCTGCTCCCGGCCGCCATCCTGGCCGTGCCGCGCCTCGGCTGCCTGAACCTGCACGCGTCCCTCCTGCCCCGCTGGCGGGGCGCCGCCCCCATCCAGCGGGCCGTGATGGCGGGCGATTCCGAGACCGGAATCGCCGTCATGCGCATGGAAGAAGGCCTGGATACCGGGCCGGTCGCCCTGTTCAGCCGCGTCCCCATCGGCCCGGACGACATTTCGGGCGAGCTGCACGACCGCCTCGCCCTCCTCGGCGCCGGCCTGATGCGGGAGGCGCTGGCCGGGCTGGAGGCGGGGCGGCTCGGCTTCACCCCGCAGCGGCAGGACGGGATCACCTACGCGCGGAAGATCACGAACGAGGAGGCCCGGCTCGACTGGGCGAGCCCGTCGGCCGCCCTGCACGATCAGGTGCGGGGTCTGTCCCCCTTCCCGGGCGCCTTCTTCGAGGCCGATCTCGGCCGCGGCCCGGAACGGGTCAAGGTGCTCCGCACGGAGCGCCGGGAGGGGGACGGCCCGGCCGGGGCCCTCCTCGCCGGGGACGGCCCGGTGGCGTGCGGGACCGGCGCGGTCCGGCTCGTCGCCGTGCAGCGCGCCGGACGTGGCCCGATGGAGGCGGCGGAGTTCCTGCGCGGCGCCCGGCTCGAGCCATGACACTTCCTTGGCTACGGCTTCCTTCTGCG
>CALMTJ010000361.1:6073-6479 GCA_937872715.1 uncultured Methylobacteriaceae bacterium | reverse complement strand
CCGGCTAGCGATCCCCCCATGCTGACCCGGATCGCCAATCCCGGGGCGTTCATGCGCCTGTCGCGGCCGCTCGTGCCGGTTCTCGGCGCCGCCGCCGCCCTCTCGCTCGGGCTCGGCCTCTACCTGTCCTTCTTCGCCTCTCCGGCCGATTACCAGCAGGGCGAGACGGTCCGGATCATGTACATCCACGTCCCGGCCGCCTGGATGTCGCTCCTCGTCTACGGGATCATGACCGTCTCGGCCCTCGGCACGCTTGTCTGGCGGCACCCGCTGGCGGACGTGTCGCAGCGGGCCGCCGCCCCCGTCGGCGCGGCCCGGATCCTGACGCTGGTCGGGGCCGTGAACCTGCCGGTCGGCAAGTTCTCGGTCGATTGGTGGAGCACCCTGCACCAGGGCGCGTCCGTGC